>JAJCYL010000640.1 GCA_029262955.1 Cytophagales bacterium
TATTTTGGCAAAACCTGTCATTCCGTCAAATTTTTCAGCGGATCGTGCCCTGGTCCAATTCTCATGATACCGATACTGTAGTCTTCCTTTCACATCTTTTCCGGTGGCTTGTAAGTTGGCCTCAGCATCGGTGCATATCCAAACTGACTCCCAGGCTGGGGGGAGCACTAATTTGTTACAGCGATCTATTGTTTTTGGGTCTACAATAGGCTTTCCTTTGGAGTCAAAATAATCCCATTCAAAGCTCTTTTTGCCGTCCTTAGTGATCTCGCGTTTTACTCGTGATATGCCGATTTCTCCCATTGCATCAAGTATTAAGTCTAACGAGTTTAGGGAAATTTGCGGAACTTGTAAAGTTTTGTAGATGATAGTTAGAGCTGATAGATCTAAAAAGGTTCATATATAACACCTGCACAAGAGTCTTTTTTCGCCCCTGTTACTGATTTCAAACAATTAATTTCGCCCCGAATTTTCAGCACTCCAAGAAATCCAAAAATCATCGCTTCTTTGAAATCGACTATTGATATATCGGGAACTACCACTTTGAATGCTCCTTCTGAATAATTACGAAGGCATTCAATTAAGTAATTATTCTTTGCTCCACCACCAGTAACCATCATCACTGTATTATTAGATTTTGACTCAATAATTCCTGTCTCCTTTACAATCTGTTGGGTTATGTGATGAACCGCAGTGCATAATTTATCTGGAATGCCTAAAGCACTTTTTTCAATGACTGGTATTACTTCTTTTTCGAACCACTCAATACCGAGAGATTTGGGATAATCCAATTGGTAGTAAGCCAAACTATTGAGTTGATCCAATAGGTGATCATCAACCTTACCAGAACTCGCCAACACACCTCCATCATCCCATTCTTTTCCAATTTTCTTGGTCAGGTAATTCAATAACATATTCGCCGGCGAGATGTCATAAGCGATCCTCTCACCAGCTAATTCAAATGAAATATTTGCAATACCGCCAAGGTTGAGGCAAAGGTCAAATGATGAGAATAAGAACCGGTCACCAATTGGAACCAACGGAGCTCCCTGACCACCTAATGAAACATCTAAAGTCCTGAAGTCACAAATGACTTTTGTCTTACAGGCATTGGCCAAATCATGACCTGAACCAATTTGATAAGTTAATTTCTTGTCAGGTTGATGAAAGACAGTATGTCCATGACTTGCCACCAAATCGAACTGCGCCCCATTTTCATCCATAAATAACCTCGTCTGATTTCCTAACCATTCTCCGTATTCTCTATCCAGGGTCAAAAGTTCGAGTCCAGACATGTTGATACTATTTTGAAGTTTATCCTTCCACTGCCTGGAATATGGAATGGTCGTACAGTTTTTAAGTTTGAAAGACCAACTCCCGTTCTCCTTTGAGAATAGACAATGAGCAATATCAAGTCCGTCCAAAGAGGTGCCAGACATCAAGCCAATAACATTATAAGAGTTCATTTCCATCCGGTTTGCCAATGTCAATATAACTTTCCTCCAATTGGTACAGCGCTGTCAGGTGCTATTAGAATTGTTTCTCCGTCTTGATCAGGCACACCTAAGGTTAGTACTTCCGAAATGAAAGGACCAATTTGTCGCGGAGGAAAATTAACTACCGCAAGCACCTGCTTTCCTGCGAGCCGTTCTTTAGTGTATCTATTTACAATTTGTGCGGAAGATTTCTTGATTCCAATTTCTGCTCCAAAATCAATTGTTAGTTTAAAAGCTGGTTTTCTCGCCTCGGGAAAATCATTAACCTCAGTGATTTGGCCTACTCGAATATCGAGTTTGTCGAAATCATCAATTGTTGCCATAGTACATTATTAAGCTAATAATTTACAGTCTACCTCAGCAATTCGTTTGACCCTTTCCAGGAATTCATTGCTTGGATCAACATTAAATTTACGGGAGAGCATTTCAACTTGTATATTTTTCTCTTTGTCTTTCACATTGATTTTTAACGGCATTTTTCCATGAAATTCCTTGGAGATTTTCTCCAGGTCATCAATTTACTGTTCATTTAAACCGTCAAGATCAATGTCTAACCGTAGCCCTTTGGTCATTTTATCTCGTACCTCTGATAAATGCATGATACTTTGAATTTTCAACTCCTCTTCGTCACTTTTTTTCCATGATGGAGCTGGAACGAGAGCCCCTTGAATGAATAGAAACCAACCCTGTACCAAATATTCTTTGTAGGTCAAATAATCGCTTGAGAATAAGAAAAAGGTATGAGAGTCGCGATAGTCCTCAATGGTGAGTGTCCCGAAAGGTTTGCCCGTTTTGGTGGTGCGATGGGCAACGGCAGTAACAATTCCTCCTATTCGGACCGCCTTCTTTCCAGCAAGCGACCCAATTTCTTTTAGTTCGGAAATTTTGGTATTGCAGAAATGATCAAGCTCCAACTTAAACTGATCAAGCGGATGACCTGTAATGTAAAGCCCAACAACTTCTCTTTCAATATTGAGTTTTTCGATTTCACCATAAGGTTCCACTGCCTGGACTCGGGGCTTCATTATTTCTTGGTTAGAGTCTCCTCCAAAAAGAGACACCTGGGAGCTGTTTTTTTCAGCGACAGTTTTTTCGGCATACTTAATAGCCATCTCAATCAGTGATGACTCGTTTTCAGTTGGTGCTACTAAATATTGACGACGATGAAATTCCTTGAAGCAATCAAATGCACCTGACATGGCCAGGCATTCAAATGTCTTCTTATTTACTGACTTTTGATAGATCCTTTCTGAGAAATCGAATATATCGGTATAGTGCCCGTTCTCCTCTCGTTCTTCTATGATAGCGGCCACCGCAGCTTCCCCTGTCCCTTTTATGGCTCCTAATCCAAAACGAATTTCTCCCTTCTTGTTGACCTGGAAATCGGTAAATGATTCGTTGATGTGCGGGCCTAATACTTCCAACCCGTAACTTCGACACTCCTCCATAAAAAAGCCCACCTTATCAATATTGCTTTGGTTGTGGGTTAAAACTGCAGCCATATATTCGGCAGGATAATTGGCTTTTAAGTACGCGGTATGATAAGCCACAATTGAATAGCATGTGGAATGTGATTTGTTAAAAGCGTAAGCGGCGAACGATTCCCAGTCACTCCATATCTTCTCTGCTTTCTCCTCGATAACGCCATTTTTCTTACACCCTTCGAGGAATTTGGGTTTGAGGGCATCAATAATTTCTTTCTTCTTCTTACCCATTCCTTTACGCAAGGAATCGGCTTCACCTTTTGTAAACCCTGCTAATTTTTGAGAGAGAAGCATCACTTGCTCCTGGTAGACTGTTATGCCGTACGTTTCCGCTAAATACTCCTCCATCTCAGGGGCATCATAGCTTATTTCTTCGGTGCCATGCTTTCGATTGATGAAGTTAGGAATGTATTCCATTGGGCCAGGGCGATACAAAGCATTCATGGCTATGAGGTCCTGAAATCTATCGGGTTTTAGACCACGGAGATATTTTTGCATACCAGCCGACTCAAACTGGAATGTCCCATTAGTCTCTCCTTTTTGATATAGCTCATAAGTCTTTTGATCGTCCAATGGAATGGTATCCTCATCAATCTTAACTCCATGTCTTTTTTCAATATTGGCAATGGCAGTTTTTATTATAGACAGTGTTTTTAAGCCAAGGAAGTCCATTTTGAGCATACCAGCGCTTTCGACTACACTATTGTCGAATTGGGTGACCAATAGATCAGATTCTTTAGCAGTCGCGACTGGAACATATTTCATTATGTCATCAGGAGTAATAATCACTCCACAGGCGTGGGTACCTGTACTTCTTACAGATCCTTCAATTACCTCAGCCTGCTTGATAACGTTTGATTGCAGGTCGTCACCTTTTTTTAACTGAGCGAGCTCGGGTATTTCTTTAAATGCTTTTGATAGTGTTGTTCCTGGCCTTTCAGGAATTAGTTTAGCAATAGCGTCGGTTTCGGGCAGTGACAGCTCCATAACCCTTCCGGCATCACGAATAGATGATTTAGCGGCCATGGTTCCATAGGTGATAATTTGAGCTACCTGATTGAAACCATACTTTTCGATTACATATTTTATTACTTTATCTCTGCCTTCGTCATCAAAATCAATATCAATATCAGGTAGTGATACCCGGTCAGGGTTGAGGAATCTCTCAAACAGAAGATCATAGGCGATTGGGTCGACATTTGTAATTTTGATGCAGTAAGCCACCGCTGATCCTGCGGCTGATCCGCGACCAGGACCCACTGAAACACCCATTTCTCTGGCTTTTGAGGTGAAATCCTGGACAATAAGGAAATACCCGGGGTAGCCAGTCTTTTCAATAGTCTCTAATTCGAAGAGTAATCTTTCTTCGATTTCCGGTGTGATCGTTTCGTACCTTTTTTTTGCGCCTTCAAAGGTCAAATGTTTAAGATATGCGTTCTCTCCTCTATTGCCCTTGTCCTTTTCGTCCTCTTTATCAACAAACTCAGACGGGATATCAAACTTAGGTAGAAGGACCTTGCGCTCGAGTTTATAATCCTCAATTTTATCAACGAGGCCTGAGATGTTTTCGATAGCCTCTGGTATATCTGAAAAGAGTTCTTTCATCTCATCCTGAGATTTGAAATAGAACTCATGATTTGGAAACCCTTTACGAAATCCCCGACCTCTTCCGACGGGATTGCTAACTCGTTCGTTTTCTTTTATACACAGAAGTACATCATGTGCAGTGGCATCGTTTTTTTCGATGTAATAAACGTCATTGGAAGCAAGGACTTTGACACCATATTTTTGAGCAAAAGAATAAAGAACCTCGTTGAGGTGGTTTTCTTCCTCAAGATTGTGACGGATTAGCTCAACGTAAAAGTCGTCCTCGAAGAGATCCAACCACCATTGGAATGCTTTTTCTGCTTGTGTCTCTCCTACATTTAGGATCAAGGAGGGAATTTCAGCGGTTAGGCTACCCGATAGCGCAATCAGATTGCCCCGGTATTCTTTAACCAACTCTTTATCAATTCTAGGAAACAAGCCATAAAGCCCCTCTATGAACCCCAATGAGCTCAGTTTGGAGAGGTTATGATACCCTTCCTTATTTTTTGCAAGGAGTGATTGTGTGAACCTACGGTCAGGGTTATCTTTTGTAAATCGGCTGGTTTTTCGGTCATTTGACAGGTAAAACTCACAGCCCACAATAGGTTTGATTCCCGCCCGATGAGCATCCCGAACGAATTGAAATGCTCCAAACATATTACCTAAATCTGTCAGGGCAATGGCCGGCATGCCCGACTCTTTGGTCTTTTTAATTAGTGCTGCAATATTTGGTGTTGCCTGTAAAACAGAATATTGAGAGTGAACATGTAAATGTGAGAAGGCTCCTTTTATTTCACTGATGTCTACTTTTGTATCTCCAAGGTTACCACTGGCTTTATGAGTCTTTTGGGCAAAATTGGCCTCGTCTAATTCGGGGACCTCATATTCGATATCGGATAAGTCAACACCCTCAACCGGCTTAATTACTCCTTCATGAATTAACCCGAAAAAACACTTCGCCGTAGCATGAACATCATATGAGGCGTCATGAGCATCCTCAAACGATTCTCCAAATAATTTCTGATAGAGCTCGATTAACTTTGGTGCCTTTAACTTACCACCCAGGCCACCTTGCAATTGACAAAATTCAATCGAAACCTGGGAAGTATCGACTGTGGGTTGATCAAGTAAAATAGATTTAATCTCTTTTCTTAAGAATTCAGCCCCAATGATCTTGTTATCGAATTCAATGTTGTGACCCACAATTTCATTCGCTTGTTCAAGATCAGCCTTAAAAATTTCTAAAACCTCTTTTAGATCATGCCCCTCTTTTAATGCTCTGGCCGTTGAGACGCCATGGATTTTCTGGGCATTAAAAGGGATGGTAAATCCCTCTGGCTTGATGATGTAATTTCCAGAGGATTTTAGCTCTCCTTTTGAACCATGAAATTGCCAGGCTAATTGTACCAGCCGCGGCCAGTTTTCAAGGTCTTCAACCGGAGCGGTATAGTTATGTGGTAAGCCTGTGGTTTCCGTGTCAAAAATGAGGTACATAGGATGTGAGGAATTGAGACTTAAAAATAGATCGGTGTATAGGCCATTCAAAGGATAAGGTGAACAACTTATCCACATTATTCTAATCGAAGAAACTTAATTCATTTAAATGTTATTGAATACCTAGATTCGGTTGGGAGTCCCTTATAAATAAGAGGAGTAATTCATTATTATTGTAGACCATATTATAAATCAGTTGTCAGATCTTAAGGACTTATCGGGTGGTGAATTTGATTTGAAGGCTTTTAAGCAATTGTTCGATCAATATTTCAAACAGGTTAAGAATTTCATTTACTACAAATTGGGAGACGTTGATGCGGCTGAGGATATCGCTCAGGAATGCTTCGTGAAAGTCTGGGAAAACAGAGTGAAGGTTAAGCCGGAATCAGCTAAGAGTTACCTCTATACCATTGCTAACAACCTCACAATTAACCAATTAAAAAGACAAAAGGTCATTTATAAGTTTCTCAGTCGAAAGTCAAAATTGGAGCACAATGAAAACCCCCAGTTCCAGATGGAGGTAGAGGAATTTAGCGAACATCTCCAAAATGCCATTGCCAGTCTGTCTGAGAAGCAGCGCATGGTTTTCTTAATGAACCGTATCGATAACCTCACCTATGCCGAAATAGCAGTACGCCTTGAAATCTCAGTAAAGGCTGTAGAAAAAAGAATGACCGGGGCACTTTCTACACTTCGCACGACTATCACACAGAAAATTTGATAATTAACTCAATTGCCGTTTTGAAGACACTCCCTCTTATTTCATACACATTGGGGGATTAAAGACCATCCATATTGACATATTTTCCTTAAATTGGGGATGACTAATTGTCTTAAATGGAATCAAAAGAAGAGGCGTTAAGAAAGGTGTTGGATGGGACTGCAAGTCTGGATGAGCTGAGAGGGAAGAAGAATCTTTTTGAAAGTGAGGCTGAATTGAATGATTTGGATCAAATTCTGTCTACTTCAGCAGCATGGGAAACCCCATACGAACAGGCTCATATTGATTCAAGTTGGGAACAAA
>JAJCYL010000641.1 GCA_029262955.1 Cytophagales bacterium
CGTCGGCGATCAGTAACCCATTGAGGATTAATTACAACTCTGAGGAAGGTTCGTTTAGAGCTGAAATAAGCAATTACATCCAGGCTGTTGCAGACTCTGCAATTGACAAAAGGGATCTTATAATATTTCCCCTAGTAGCCAATCCGGACGAAAGAGTAGGTATCGTCCGAGCCATTGACCAGCTTATCTTTGATGCCGATAAGATTAGAATCAAACTGTTTTATTCTACAATTCAATAGAGGTAAATTTGGCCTCAGGTCAACTATTAAAGCATAAACTGTATGTGTGGTATTGTTGGATACTATGGTGAAAGATCGGCATATGACGTTTTAGTGAAAGGTCTAAAGCGTTTGGAGTATAGAGGCTACGATAGCGCCGGTATTGCAGTTATAGGAGATGGTCTTGAAGTTTTCAAGAAAAAAGGCAAAGTAAAGGATCTTGAAAATTTTATTGATCAGAAAAAAATTACTGGCAAAATAGGAATTGGCCATACTAGATGGGCTACCCATGGTGAACCTTCAGATGTGAATGCTCACCCCCATCTTTCAGGGGAAAAGAGCATTGCAATTATTCACAATGGCATAATTGAAAACTATAGCTCTTTAAAGCAGGAGCTTCTTTCGAAAGGATATGAATTCGAAAGTGAAACGGATACAGAAGTATTAGTTCAATTTATCCAGGCGATAAAGATTGAGAATAATTGTGGCTTAGTAGAGGCGATTAGAATAGCTCTTAATCAGGTTATTGGAGCGTATGCCATTGCGGTTATCTCAAAGGATGAACCAAATTTGCTGGTAGCGGCTAGAAAAGGCAGTCCGTTGGTCATAGGTATTGGTAAAGATGAGTTTTTATTGGCGTCCGACGCATCGCCAATTGTTGAGTATACCAATGAGGTGGTTTATTTGAACGATAACGAAATAGCTATAATCGAAAATGGGGATTTGACCATCACCACAATTGAGGATGTAAAGCAAACTCCTTATATCCAGACACTTGATTTAGAGTTAGAGGCAATTGAGAAGGGTGGTTATCCACATTTTATGCTAAAGGAGATCTTTGAGCAGCCCAACTCGATTGGAGATTGTATGAGAGGTCGGATTGACGCGACAACCGATCGACTTGTTTTGGGCGGTATCAGAGAATACGCCGATAAATTGGTCGAAGCAGAAAGAATAGTCATTGTGGCCTGTGGGACTTCATGGCATGCCGGATTAGTTGCTGAATACTTGATTGAAGATTTATGCCGTATCCCTGTCGAAGTGGAATATGCCTCAGAATTTAGATACCGAAACCCCGTAATTAAGCAAGGAGACGTTGTTATTGCTATTTCTCAATCGGGAGAAACTGCTGATACCCTTGCTGCCATTGAACTTGCCAAATCAAAAGGTGCGGTAATCTTTGGGGTTGTCAACACGGTTGGCTCATCAATTTCAAGGGCAACAGACGAGGGAGCATATTTGCATGCTGGCCCAGAAATAGGAGTTGCCAGTACCAAAGCTTTTACGGGTCAGCTAACCGTTCTTACCATGATTGCTTTAATGATTGGTAAAAGAAAGGGAACAATTACAGATAGGAAGTTCAGTAATATGCTCAGGGAGCTATCTATGATCCCCGAAAAGATCAAGGCTGTACTTGATAGTAATGATAAAATTGAGTTTATAGCCGATCTCTTCAAGGATGCCAGGAATTTTCTCTACCTGGGCAGGGGCTATAATTTTCCGGTAGCCCTGGAAGGTGCTTTGAAATTGAAGGAGATCTCCTACATTCATGCAGAAGGATATCCCGCGGCAGAAATGAAACATGGGCCAATCGCACTAATTGATGAACAAATGCCTGTGGTGGTGATTGCCACGAGGGACAATTCGTATGACAAGATTGTAAGCAACATACAGGAAGTGAAAGCGCGAAAGGGAGTTGTCATTGCTGTTGTGACCGAAGGAGATGCCCTAATTCCCAAAATGGCAGATTTTGTGATTGAGGTGCCTAGGACGGCTGATGAACTTATGCCTTTAGTGTCAGTGCTACCCTTACAATTGCTTTCTTATCATATTGCGGTTCTAAGAGGGTGTAATGTTGATCAACCCAGAAACTTGGCGAAATCTGTCACTGTAGAATAAAACACTTAAACCTTCAAAATGAAAATAATAAACACAACCAATGCACCTGCTCCTATCGGTCCATATTCACAATCAGTTTTGGCTAATGGCACATTATACGTTTCAGGTCAAATCCCTCTTGATCCTGGAACCGGTGAGCTAGTTGCGGGTGAAATAGAAGATGAAACCAGGCAAGTAATGCAAAATATAGAAGCTATTCTTGAAGAAGCTGGGGCCTCATTTTCAAAAGTTGCCAAGTGCTCTATTTTTGTCAAAAACATGGCCGATTTTGGTCGCATTAATGCGGTGTATGGCGAATATTTCAAAGAAAATCCTCCAGCAAGAGAGACCGTTGAAGTAAGCGGCTTACCAAAGGGCGTTAATGTTGAAATTTCCTGTATAGCAATCCCTTAATTATTAGGCATGAATGGAGTTAGGGTGCGTTTTGCACCGAGCCCGACAGGTGCTCTACACATTGGTGGTGTGAGGACTGCACTTTTTAATTACCTGTTTGCAAAAAAACACGGAGGTACATTTATTCTCAGAATTGAAGATACTGATGAGAATAGGTTTGTTCCCTGGGCTGAAAAATATATTGTGGATGCCCTGGAATGGCTGGGCATCCAAGCAGATGAAGGACCTGTCAATGGCGGGGAATTTGCTCCTTATCGACAATCTGAACGAAAAGATATCTACAGCGAATACGCCATGAAACTCGTCGAAGAAGGCAAGGCATACTATGCCTTCGATACCGCCGAGGAATTAAATGTATTAAGAGAAAAGTTAAAAGCTGCGAAGGCCAGCTCATTAAATTACAATGCTGTGAGCAGGGTCCAGATGAAAAATTCTTTGACCCTATCTGATGATGATGTTCAGAATAGGATTGACTCAGGAGAGCCTTACGTTATCAGAATTAATATACCACTCAAAGAGGAGATCCGATTTCAGGATCAGGTTAGGGGTTGGGTAGTTGTGCAGTCATCCACACTCGATGACAAGGTGCTTTTGAAATCTGATGGTATGCCAACCTATCATCTGGCCAACATAGTTGATGACCATTTAATGGGAATCACGCATGTCATTCGTGGCGAAGAATGGTTGCCCTCGGCTCCATTGCATGTCATTTTGTATAACTATTTTGAATGGACAGCACCAATGTTCGCTCATTTGCCATTGTTGTTGAAACCTGATGGAAACGGTAAACTGAGTAAAAGAGATGCCGAAAAACATGGATTCCCAATATTTCCCTTACAATGGTTAGATGGCGACAAGAAGGTTCAGGGTTTTCGTGAGAGTGGGTATTACCCGGAAGCAGTATTGAATTTTATCGCCTTGTTGGGCTGGAACCCCGGTGGAGAACAAGAAATATTCGGAATGAAGGAGCTAATTGACCTATTTACCATTGAGAAAGTTCATAAGTCAGGGGCCAAATTTGATATTCAAAAAGCCAATTGGTTCAACGAACATTACCTCGGAGTTAAGGATGAGAAGAGCATTGCCAGGCAATTAGTTGCAGATGTCGAGGATAAAGGATTAACAATTGATGACGATGTATCTGTGGAGTTAGTTCAATTGCTAAAAGACAGGGTTACATTCGAATCAGAGTTGCTACCCCTGGCAAAGTTTTACTTCGAAGAACCTATCAGTTATGACGATGATCTTGTTTCAAAGAAGTGGACAGCACAGGCTGTTAACGTACTTGCTGAGTTTGCATCCAGGGTAGAGTCTTATGAAAATGGGAGCATTGATGATTTTAAGTCTATCTTAATGAACGTTTTGGATAAGCAGGACGTTAAAATGGGTAAGGTTATGCCTGCGTTGAGATTATCGATTACGGGTGAGACGACTGGCCCGGATCTGATGGGAATGATCAAAATTTTAGGTGGTCATCGAGTGTCTCAAAGGATTTTGAAAGCGATTAATTCACTGGCTGATAGAGTAATTGATTAAGGATATGAAAAAAAAATCAAAGAAGGTTGAGCAGAAACCCAAGGTAAACCCAGCCCTCGAAGGCTTCGATATCCGCATTGATTCATTTGGAGAAATAAAATCCAATTTTGAAATTGATAAACTTAATATGTTTCTAAATCAGCATGTTGAGGATAAAAAACTCAAAGATCGTGATGACCTGGAAGAGCTTAAGAAAGACGATACGTGAATTATCGAGGCATGACGATCCACATGATTACATAGACAAGTGCTCCTGCGAAGACAGTAAAAACTGTCAGGAGTAAGTAAATTATTCTGACCAGAGTTGGGTCCCAACCAAAGTATTCAGCTAATCCACCGCACACACCTGCAATAACTTTATTCGACGACCTGGTAAGTTTTTTAGTACCCATACTTCTTTAAGTTTCTCCAAATTTAAAATTCATTTGTTCTTTTCCAAGGTCACTGCATTCTTAATCCTCCTAATTTGCTTTCTGTGATGGTTTTGATGTGAGATCATTGAGTCCATTGTCTGCATGAATGAGAGCCTTCCAAAGATTGGATGTCTGAATACCGCCTTGTCTAAATACTCCATAGGGAAATGTTCAATGAATTCTTTCCACTCAGCTCTTAAGTCACGCCATTCGATTTGAATATTATCCAAAGTACCATCGGAAGATGGTGGGGTCAATACGGAAGGCATCTTAAATTTGATTGAAGAATTATTAACGGATCTCATGAGGAAAGCTCTAATCCCTGCTGACCAATTAACGTTCTGTAAACCACCATACTTAATTTTCTTCTGAATATAGCTTAAGGTACCAACCTCAGTATTTTTCAAATGATTCAGGACTTGGATGATACACCACTTTTCTGGACTGGATTTATAATTCAGTTGAGATTCCTCTAACTTTTCGATCTCCTTTATCAGTGAAGCATTTTCAGCTTCTAACTGAGCATATTTGGACAGTATCTTTGCTTTGTATGACATAAATGAATGATATTGTCTAAAGTACGAAGTTTCATTTGGCTATTAATTGGCAGTAATAATAGGTTTTGACGATTTTATTGGATTGTAGTACATTTGGGGACAATTTAGAGCAATTCAAATAGCTTAATTTATTCCGCCTGAATGGAATTCGAAATTCTCGATGTTGTAGCCTTGTTTATTATTCTTGCAGGGCTCTTCATCTTTACTAATACCTACTTTCTCAAGCTTCCCTCCTCCATCGGATTAATGATAATGGCCTTGTTGCTTTCACTAGTAATTCTGGGTTCGGGTTTGATTTTTCCAGATTTTCGGGCAGGTACAATGCGATTATTGCAGGACTATGAGTATAGAGAGGTCATTTTCGAGGTAATTCTTACTTTCTTACTCTTTGCAGGAGCACTAAACATAGATTTTAAACGGCTAGCTGAAGAAAAGGGATCAGTATTGATTTTGGCCATTTTTGGGGTCATCATATCAACCATGATAACCGGTACAGGGGCTTATTATATTCTCAATGCAATTGGCCTCCATATTGATTACATCTACTGTTTGGTCTTTGGAGCGTTGATTTCACCTACCGATCCAATTGCCGTTATTTCAACAGTAAAAAGATATAATGTCTCTGAAAAATTGAGGATTAGAATTGAAGGAGAATCGTTATTTAATGATGGTATTGCGGTTGTTTTTGCGCTGGCACTGCTCGATCTTGAGTCTAAGGAATTAGATCATATTATTCATTTCGCAGATCTTGTTCAGACTTTTATTCTTGATATAACGGGTGGCGTGATAATCGGTGTGATTCTTGGGTTTATTTGTTTTAAACTCCTTGACTTTATTGATAACGAACAATCAGAGTTGGAAATTCTGGTAACAGTTGCCTTATTAATGGCATCAACCCAATTGGCCCACTTGGAAGCGATTGAGGTTTCCGGTAAGCAGGCGGCTGTGGTCATGGGATTGGTGGTCGGAAATCAAGGGAAGAGTGATAAACTGGTAGGTGCGGCGAGTGAATATGTCTTTAAGTTTTGGCATTTGATGGAGCAAAGCTTAAATGCAATTCTTTACGTTCTAATCGGTATGGAGATGCTTATAATTCCCTTACAAATGAATTACTTCGCGGCTGGATTTTTTGCTTTTGCTCTTGTACTTTTTGCCAGATGGAGTAGCGTATTCATCCCTATTAAACTCATGTCCCGTACGAGGAGTTTTGATCCAAAGACAATTTCGATTATGACGTGGGGAAGCTTACGGGGAGGTGTTCCGATTGCTTTGTCACTGACTTTACCGGAGTTTGAAGGAAGGGACCTCATAATTACGATGACCTATGTCGTAGTAGTAGTTTCAATTCTTTACCAGGGACTCACCGTTAATAGAATGTTAAAAACTACAGTTGGTTACAGACCAATTACAGACGAAGACTAGCGCCAATTTAGATTTGGTGTCTCGTGAGAGAC
>JAJCYL010000642.1 GCA_029262955.1 Cytophagales bacterium
GGAATTGCCAGAATCATTATTGAACGAACTCTCAAGAGAATAACCTTAACAATTCATACCGCCAGACCAGGTGTTGTTATTGGTAAAGGTGGAACTGAGGTTGATAAGATTAAAGAGGAATTGAAGAAAATTACTGGTAAAGATCTTCAGATCAACATTTTTGAAATAAAAAGACCTGAGCTTGATGCCAAATTAGTTGGAGATTCAAGCGCACAGCAATTGAAGGCTCGAATCTCATACAGAAGAGCTATGAAACAAGCATTGGCTTCAGCAATGCGAGTTGGTGCAGAGGGTATAAAAATCAAATGTTCAGGTAGATTGGGTGGAGCTGAAATGGCGAGGACTGAACAGTACAAAGAAGGTAGAATTCCACTTCACACATTAAGAGCTGACATCGATTATGCTGTTGGTGAGGCTGAAACTGTGTATGGTAAGATTGGTATCAAGGTGTGGATATTTAAGGGAGAGATTTTTGGTAAGCGTGACCTATCGCCAAATATCGGTATGATCAATGATAACCAGGGTGGACCTAACCGGTCGCCAAGAAGGAAGAAAAGAAAGTAAATTTTAGGAAAGACTTAGTAAGATGTTACAGCCGAAAAGAACAAAATATAGGAAAATGCAGAAGGGCCGGGTCAAAGGCATAGCCGGACGTGGCTTCGAATTGGCATTCGGTACTTTCGGAATCAAGGCATTGGAGCCGGGTTGGATAACTAGTCGTCAATTGGAAGCAGCTCGTATTGCTGTAACAAGGGCGATGAAAAGAGAGGGTGAGGTATGGATTCGTATATTCCCTGATAAGCCAATTACTAAGAAACCTGCTGAAGTTAGAATGGGTAAGGGCAAAGGAGCGCCTGAGTATTGGGTTGCTTGTGTTAAGCCCGGAACAATTTTATTCGAAACTTCAGGACTTGACATTGCACTTTCATCGGAGGCGCTAAGACTTGCTTCTCAGAAATTGCCTATCAAGACAAAGTTTATAACAAGAAGAGATTACCAAGAGGTTCAATAGACTATGAAAAATACAGAATTACAGTCTTTGACAATAGATGAGTTAAGAGGGCGATTGGCCGAGGAAAAAGACACACTTCAGAAGTTGAAGTTTGCTCACGCCATTACTCCAATAGAGAATCCGATGAAAATCAAGCATTCGAAAAAGACGATTGCCAGGATTCTTACTCAAATAACTATTAAGGACACACAAATAGATTCTTGATCATGGAGAGTAACTTAAGAAAAGAACGAATTGGAGTGATTGTCAGTGATAAAATGGACAAGACAATTACTGTTAGCGTGGAAAGGAAGATGAGACACGCGATGTATGGTAAGTTTATCAAGAAGCATAAGAAATTCCATGCCCATGATAACAAGAATGATGGCCATGTTGGAGATACTGTAAAAATTATCGAAACACGTCCATTGAGTAAAATCAAAAGGTGGAGATTAGTTGAAGTTATAGAAAGAGCTAAATAAATAATGATTCAGCAAGAAAGTAGATTAAATGTAGCGGACAACAGTGGAGCGAAAGAAGTGCTCTGCATCAGAGTCCTTGGAGGAACCAAGAGACGCTATGCCTCTGTTGGAGACAAAATCGTAGTCTCAGTTAAATCAGCTGTTTCGTCAAGTTCATTAAAAAAGGGAACTGTTTCTACCGCAGTTGTTGTCAGAACGAAAAAAGAGGTTCGTCGAAAAGACGGATCTTATATTCGATTTGAAGACAATGCTGCAGTATTACTCAATGAGCAAAGTGAGCCAAGAGGAACCAGGATTTTTGGTCCCGTGGCCAGAGAATTGAGAGAAAAGCAATTCATGAAAATAGTTTCATTAGCTCCTGAAGTATTGTAATCATGACTAAGAAAATTAAACTGCATATCAGAAAAGGAGACACTGTAAAAGTGTTGTCCGGCAATAGCCGAGGAAAAACCGGTAAAGTACTGGATGTGCAAATTGATAACTACAAGGCAATTGTTGAAGGAGTAAATATGGTTTTCAAGCATGTGAAACCATCTGCCAACAATCCCGAAGGAGGAATCAATAAGCAAGAGGCGCCTGTTCATTTAAGCAAACTTATGGTTGTAGACCCTTCAACAGGTGAAGCGACCAGAGTGGGAAGAAAACTAAATGACAAGGATCAGCTTCAGAGATATTCTAAAAAAACTGGAGAATTTATCACAAATGGCTAGTCCAAGGTTAAAAGAAAAATATCAAAAAGAGATAGTTGCTCTTTTAAAGGAAAAGTTTTCGTACTCTTCTGTTATGGAGGTTCCAAAGATTACGAAAATCTGCATCAACAGAGGTGTAGGTGAAGCAGTAACCGATAAGAAGCTGGTTGACGTTGGGGTTGAGGAACTTACTCAAATCGCAGGTCAAAAAGCAGTTGAAACGAAAGCAAAAATTTCGGTCTCTAACTTTAAGTTAAGAGAGGGAATGCCTATTGGTGCGAGAGTAACCTTGAGAGATCATAAAATGTATGAATTTTTGGACCGACTGATGACCATTGCCCTTCCAAGGGTACGTGACTTCAGAGGCCTAAAGATCAAGGGCTTTGATGGTAGAGGAAACTATACATTAGGTGTTCAAGAACAGATTATTTTTCCTGAGATAAGTATTGAAAAAATAAATAAAATTGCTGGAATGGATATAACGTTTGTGACCACAGCAAGGACAGACGAAGAGAGTCTTGAATTGTTGAGAGCATTCGGAATGCCATTCGTAGCCAATAATTAATAATATGGCAAGGAAATCATTAATTGCAAGGGAAAGAAAGAGAGAACGTCTGGTTGCCAGGTACGCAGAGAAAAGAAAGGCTTTGAAGGAAGCTGGAGATTATGAAGGCCTGGATAAATTACCAAGAAACGCCTCTCCAGTTCGTTTGCATAATAGGTGTAAACTAACCGGAAGACCTAAGGGTTACATGAGGAAGTTTGGCATCTCAAGAGTCACTTTTCGCGAGATGGCTTCTGAGGGAAAAATACCTGGTGTGACAAAGGCCAGCTGGTAGGTTAACTACCTTTTTAATGTATTGTAATTTAACTAACTTTGCAGCCCTGTTTTTTAGGCGGGGTTGAATTTTTATATAAATATGGTAACTGATCCAATTTCTGATTATTTAACGAGGGTAAGAAACGCCATTGGTGCGAACCATCGTGTGGTTGAGATTCCCGCATCCAATCTCAAGAAAGAGATTACAAAAGTGATGTTGGAGAAAGGTTATATAAGGGGGTATAAATTCATTGATGAAGGCCCACAAGGCACCATCAAAATAGCTCTAAAATATGATCCTGCAAGCAAGAGACCGGCAATTGAAAAATTGGAAAGAATCAGTAAACCAGGTTTAAGAAAATATGTAAAGGCGGATTCACTTCCTCGGGTTTTAAACGGACTCGGAATTGCCATTCTTTCTACTCCTAAAGGTGTAATGACCAATAAGGAAGCTAGGAATTTGAATGTTGGAGGAGAAGTTTTGTGTTACGTTTATTAAGCGACCATTAAGATGTCAAGGATAGGTAACAAAATTATTTCAATACCCGAAGGAGTTTCAATTTCGATTGATAAGGGTGAGGTCAAAGTGAAGGGCCCCAAAGGCGAATTGAGCGAGGTGATTGACCAGGATTTCAATCTTGAAATTGAAGAAGGCACTGGTAAACTGACAAGGCCAACCGAGCAAAAGAGGCATAAGGCTTTACATGGCTTATATCGTTCACTTATTAACAACATGGTTGTTGGTGTTACTGACGGATATAAAAAGGAACTCGAACTAGTGGGTGTTGGATATAAAGCAACTGCCCAGAATAATGTATTGGAACTTAGCTTGGGATATTCGCACGCAATTTTTGTAGGCGTTCCTCCTGAAGTTAAAGTAAGCACTGAGACAGCAAAGGGTAAGAACCCTATTGTGACATTGGAAAGTATAGATAAGCAATTGATTGGTCATATTGCTGCAAAAATAAGATCCCTTCGAAAGGTTGAACCTTACAAAGGAAAGGGTGTCAGGTTTGTTGGTGAACATATTAGACGAAAAGCAGGTAAAGCTGCTGCCGCTAAATAATAGATAAGTCAAATGGCTATTTCTAAAAGCACAAGAAGATTAAGAATAAGAAGAGGTATTAGAAGGAAAATTTCTGGTACCCCCGAGAGACCGAGATTGTCTGTTTTTAAGAGTAATAAAGGAATTTATGCTCAACTAATAGATGACTTGAATGGAAATACTCTAACCTACAGTTCTTCGAAAGATGTTGGACAAGCCGGGAAACGGACTGTTGAAGTTTCTAAAACAGTCGGAAAGACTTTGGCGGAAAAGGCGAAAGGACTAGGCATTGAGTCAATAGTATTTGATAGAGGTGGATACCCATATCATGGTCGAGTTAAAGCATTGGCAGAAGGAGTTAGAGAAGGGGGACTCACA
>JAJCYL010000643.1 GCA_029262955.1 Cytophagales bacterium
GTAAGTGATGCCATGACTTGGAGTCATGGCATCACTCTCGAAAAATTTTCAGATTGCAAATCTGAAAAAGCTACGTTTGGGGTTAGGGGGGTTTATATCTTTATCCTCACAGCTCTTTCGGATTTGTAATCCGAAAGAAAAGGAACGATTCTTGGAGGTGGGACATATCTCCTTAATTAATCAAACATCGGATGTGAAAAACCATCAATCTACCTTAATATCGGGAGCTGAGAAAAAAAAGTCCCAACAATTGAAGGGACTTTTCGAACTACAAAAAACACTCAAAAACCTATTCCAATTTCGATTTCAACTCGATTATAAGTCCTCCTTTCGGTGATAGATTCATCACCAGATGGTGCGAATCGAGTATCAAAAAATACGGGTTCGAATTCCCTTTTAATATTTGATTTTTGGAGTTTATAGCCCATAGAAGTGGTTAAAAATGCGTTCTTGAGATTAAAACGAATGCCGAGACCTGAACCAAATAATAATCCACCTCTTGCTTTATTTGAATCACCAAATGAGAAATCATTTTTTTGTTTAATGCCAATACCATAGCCCAGATTAGCATAATAATAAGGAGTAACCCGGTTGTCGTTGATGAGATCACCTTGCAGGATACCATAAATGGGGACAATATTTATTTGGCTGAATTGCTGATAACCGGATCCAAGTCCAACACCGGTGAGCTGACTAAATTGATAACCACCAGCCACGTTTACCGATGGGTACGATTCATCGTTACTGTAACTATTTGACTGTCCTACTGATAGTCCTAATTGTAGTTCTTTCCAGAAGCCTCTATTCTCATAAAAATCCAATTTATCAAATCCAATTTTCTTGATATTGTTGTACTCAGTTTTATCAATTGAAACAAGGTTGCCCCCAACCATGATCTTCACATACTCACCCTGTTTAAACGCCTGAATATTTCCACGGTACTCACTTCCATCATTAAAAGTTATGATATCTTTAGTTTTGTTTTCCTGAGCTCCCGCATCAAAAACGAAAAATGACAGTACGATTATTCTAATGACAGTTCTCATTGTTGCGAATTATAGACTTGTTATTTGGATTGTGCTCAACTCTTTGAAATCTCCTGTTTCACAGTCGTAGCTGTATTGATGAAAGCCATCGTTTCCAATAACCATGAGATTGTCATTCAATGGAATAACATCGATCGCATGCAGGCCTTGCTGGTGGCTGACGAGTTCCAACTCATCAAGATTGGAAGTATCGAAGAATTTTAAACCAAATTCACCCTCGGTGATGAACAGACAGGTGCCATCTATGCCTAATCCATGTGGATTTTGCATTTGATAACTTTTGAAAAGTTCAGGACTGGATAAATCACTAATATCTACTATATCCAATTGATTAGTAAACCCCTCGCATTCAGTGCCTGAACGCAATGTTACATAAGCGTAATCATCTTGAACTACTACTGGATCACAACTATTCACATGTTCGTAGGAGGAAATCCATTCCGGAGACTCAGGGTTGACGTTATTATAGATGTGCATTCCATTGACTGCCCCAATGAACAGTTTGTCTCCATAGGGAAAGATGGTTTCGATCCCCCAACCTAAGGGTATAATTGAACCGGTTTCGGGAGCGGATAAATCCTCAATGTCAAACAACTGCATCTCAAAACTATTAATCGTATAGAGATAGTTGTCATATATAGTGAATTTGGCTAAAGATCCTCCAATGCCAGTTGTAGACTCTCCTCCCGAGGCATTGGAAGATGCCCTGAAAGCCGCTGACCCATCAAAGGCGAGTGCATCTTCCATAACCAATACATTTCCAGTTTCACAATCGCTTTCGAATGCTTCTTCAATCATCGTTTCTTCCCAATCTGTGATAATTCCTCTTTGAGCATCCCATAATCCTGAGTAAACGTCAAAGTTTTCAAATACTCCATTAAGCCGAGTAACCTCTGTGATGCCTGACGGGTTAGATATATCTAAAACCACCAGGTCTACATAACTGTCAGCATAAAGAAAATCACCTTTTGCCGCCAGGTCATAATTTCCGGGGATATTTATGAATCCAAGCTTGTTTGGGGTTCTCGGGTTCCGATTATCAATGACATGAATGCCCTTTCCCGACTCATTGATGTAGAGATAGTCATCCTTGTAATAAATTCTTCCGGGAGTGTTGATTTCCCTGGAAGGAAGAAAATCGAGACTGCTTCTTATTTCCTCAGTTGTGGTGTAGACTGGTTGGTAGGATATATAAGAATGTGTTACCTCACAGGTGTCTGTACAGCCTGAAGCCAGGCCAAGTATGAGTGCCGCTGAAATCATCCAAAAACTCTTTCCATTCCAAAATTTTATCTGCTTCATTTCTATGTGAGTTGTACTTATTTGAATGACACGCGAACTCAGAAGATGGTTGGAATGAGAGTAAAGGGTTTCAAACCATCTACCTGAATAGGTATCGGAACCCTACAGTAAGCCCAAGCCTCGAAGGACTGCTAGACACTACGCTTGATTCCTTGGTAAATGAACTAAGTGATCGCTTGTAGGAAGGTTCAAGTGTCAGGTAATAGTTATCCAAAAAGTTGTATCCCAATTCAATTCCAAATAATCCACTGACAAACGTTTTATGATAGGGAGAGTCATTACCGGGAGATTGTTCAAAACTTTCAATCAGCTGATTTGCTTCACTCACTTTATTCTTTAAGAAAAAATCTGCAGAAAAACCAGCATTAATGCCCAACTGCACTTTCTGATCAAGGACCAGATATCCAACCTTCAGTGGTATGGATAGAAACTGAAAATTGTTATTCAGATTGACATCACTTCCAATAACTTCGAAGTCGGCTGCATTTTGGGTAGCATTAAATGATGATCCCAGGTTGGTTGGGGCAAAACTTTCTTCTGTCACTCTATTTTGGACCAATTTATCAGTTTGAGTGCCTGATTTTGCAATTTGATATTGCAGACCTCCTTGCAAGATCCATCTTCTTGCAAATTTCCAACCCGCATTGGCTGCCACGGCGTATGAAAAGCCTGGTTCATATTTTTCACTTCCCGCAGTTAGCGTATTATCGGATGCTCTGAGCCCGTCTGACTCAAGTCCCGACGCTGCATCAGCTTGAGGTGACTCTGAGCCGTTGCCTATTTTGGGATCAAAACTCCCTGAGGAAACCCCTAAACCCGCCCATAACTGATTGCCCTTAAATCGGTCTTTTTTGACTACCGCAAGGGGCACATTGTACATATGAATGTCCGTGTTAATGGATAGCGTTTTTTCGTCAGGGTTTTTAAATTTCAAAGCGGTCAAAGTCACCAAAGGTTTAATGTTGTCATCAATAGGGACAATAGGCTCGTTGTATAATTCACTGACTGAGGGTTCGGTGTTTTTCCGTTCGTCAGAAGCATTTGCCAGAATGACATTATGCAAATGATCAATGGGTATATGTGCGGTGTGGTCTGGATTTTCAACCATTTTTTCATCCACTATTTGGCTCTCCGGTGATTCGTTTTTATCACCCTCTATCGCTGTAATTGTTTCCTTGGACAGATTTTTTTGAGGGGGGATTCGTGTAATTTCATCCGCATTATTGACCTCAATTTCAGACAATGCTTTGCCGTTTGGAGTAGACACATTTTGATAATACAGCAAAGTACCGAGTCCAAGGGCAATAAATATTGAGGCTGCAGCCAGAAGCCGATAAAATACTATCCCCTGTCGATACTTGCCCGCCTCCGCATTAGCCAGAGCACCATCAATACTTATCCATAATTGCGCTGAAGGTTGAGCTTCCGCATGTTCGAACACTTCCGCCCACTGCACTTCGAAAGAACCTAAAGTTTTATCTGATGCCATATTGAACTCCTTTCTTGTCTTCAATTTTATTGATCAATAATTGCCTTGCCCGGGCATATTGTGACTTTGAGGTGCCTTCGCTCACCGCTAACATTTCAGCAATTTCTGAGTGCTTATAACCTTCGATGGCATAAAGGTTAAATATCACCTGACAACCTGAAGGCAGATCCTGAATCATTTCAAGTAGCTCTTGATAATGGAATTTCGAGAGCGAAATATCATGCGATTTGTCTTCATGCAGGTTGTCGACATCTACCATTGGATAAAGGAATATCTTACTTCTATGAAAATTAAGGGCGGTATTAATGGTAATCTTTTTCATCCAAAACCAAAGACTTGAATCTTCTCTAAATTTTTTAATGTTTGCAAAAATCTTGATAAATGCTTCCTGAAGGATGTCTTCTGCCTCCTGCTGTAGCTTGCTATATCTTAAACTGATTACGAGCAGTCTCTTACTATAGGTCTCATATAAGACCTTTTGCATCTGGCGTTCACCATTGATGCATCCTGAGATGATTTCTTCTTCTGAGGGGGCCATTTCAGCCTATAGTTTTGAGTGCCTTCATAAGACACAAATTCCATGCAAATGGTTGGAATACATTTAAGTTCTTAAAAAATTGTGGGAATGGACAGCAGTTATTGAATAATTTCAAGGCAAAATATCACATATTGCTACAATGGTTTCTGTTTAAGTGCTAATTTTAGTTGAATTACGTTGATTTAGAATATGGCTTCACTTTCGAAGAAATTTTGGATATACCTGCCAATTGTTGGACTTTTTTTAATCAGTGAGAGGGTATTGGCTAAAACAGATTTAAGTCTTGAGGCTTCAATTATGGCCGCTATTCCCATGAATGTAATGGCTACAACCCAATCGTCAAATTCAATAGAAATTACATGGGATGATGTAGCAGATGATACCGGTTATATCATACAAAGATCAACTGAAATGAGTGCCGGTTTTGTGCAGATTGGTGAAGCTGATATGGACGCCATAGCATTTACATCGCAAAACTTAGCCAATCATAGTACGGAGTATTTTTTCAGAATTGCTGCAAAGGGTACACCTAATTCAGACTGGTCGGCTGTTGTCTCTGCAACTACAAATGCCCCAGAACCGCCTTCAAATCTTACAGCCGGTACAGTCACCGCT
>JAJCYL010000644.1 GCA_029262955.1 Cytophagales bacterium
CCCATCGAAAAGTACCGGTACTTCCCTGGCCTCCCTGCGCCTGACCTTTTTCATTCAGTACCCCAAATGCTAAACCATAATAGGCGCCACCATCTCCTAAGAGGTCTCCAACCTGGTTCCCCATAATAGCTTTTATTGTTGTGCGGCTCAAGATTCTCACTCCATTCAATTCTCCTCCATTTAAGTACATCTGCAGAAATGTAGCATAGTCCTTTGCTGTGCTACTCAATCCCGCTCCTCCTGAGAAGAATGATTTTGCACCCTTAATAGGATAATCCGTATCGTAGAAAGTCTCCTTAAATCTGGTCCACTTTGATCCCTCCTTTCCCAGCACTTCAACTAATCTGCCGGCTTTCTCATTTGGAAGGTAGAACCAGGTATCATCCATGCCGAGTGGGTCAAATATTCTCGTCCTCAGAAATTGGTCAAACGGCATTCCTGAAACAATCTCAATGAAGTAACCCAGGACATCCAATCCCTCACTATAGGTAAATTTCTCTCCCGGATTGTGGTGTAGAGGCAATTTGGCTAATTTCTTGACACTTTGCTCAATGGTAACCTTTTCCGTAGTGAACAAATCGGTAATCCCTGCTTTTCGATAGATCATTTTAAACCTCTCATCTCCATCAATTTCGCCATAACCAATACCTGAAGTATGAGTTATCAGGTGGCGAATAGTTATTTCCTTATCGGCGGGATCAGTGGTATAGGAAACATCAGCATAATTGAAAGTACTCAATACCTGAGGATCTTTAAACTCAGGTATGTATTTAGAAATTGGGTCATCTAACCGGAATTTTCCTTCCTCCCAAAGCATCATCACTGCAGTTGAGGTAATTGCCTTGGATTGCGAGGCAATTCGGAATATATCGTCTTTCTTTAATTCCCTGCCTCCTGATGTGGCAATGCCATACGCTTTATGGTGAACGATCTTTCCCTTTCGGGCAACCAACGCAACTATTCCGGGCACATTTCCATTAGCCACCGCATCAGCACACATTTGATCGATGCGAGATAGTCGCTCTGGTGAAATACCCACACTCTTCGGTGGCGCTTCGGTCAAAGGTGGTGTGATCTGGCTGGATTTTGTTTGCGCAACTGCCATCCAGGACAAGGCAATCAAACAACTGGTAAGAAAGGTTCTCATTTTCGTATTTTTATTAATCTATAAAATTATTTCATTTATGGTGATATGGCACTGCTTTCTTAACATCATTATTCTTCACTGATGTCGCCATATTGATTTTGTAACTCATCCAATCTTTTAGTCAACTCAACCACAAGCTCAGGCTCTGCCTCCTCATAAATATTGTTCATTTCATTGGGATCTTCCACAAGGTCGTAAAGCTCCCATTTGTCAATATCGTTATAAAAATGGATCAACTTATAACGATCTGTTCGCATCCCATAATGACGCTTGACCTTATGCCACCCAAATGGGTATTCGTAATAATGGTAATACACACCATCACGCCATTCAGTTACTTCTTCACCTTTCATTAACGGCAGCAGTGATTGGCCTTGCCATAGCTCCTCTGTCTCAATACCAACCAAATCCATAACTGTAGGAGCAAAATCGAGATTCATGACCAGGTCATTATTCACACTCCCGGGTTTTATTAGCTTAGGATAGCGCATGACCATCGGCATGCCAAATGATTCCTCATACATAAAACGCTTGTCATACCAGCCATGCTCCCCGAGATAGAAGCCCTGATCCGAGGTATAAACGATAAGGGTATTGTCCAACTCTCCTGTTTTTTCTAAATAATCCAGAAGTCGGCCCACATTTTCATCAACTGATATGATACACTTCAGGTAATCATTGATGTATCGTTGATATTTCCATTGCAATAATTCCTTGCCTGTTAATTTCTTATCAAAAAAAGCATCACTGATTGGGTCATAATATTCATCCCACCTGGATCTTTGTTCTTCGGTCAGGCGCTCATAATTTCTTTTCCAATTCTTGACTGCGTCAAACCCTTCCGGACCTCCACCACTCCCCGTCTCAACTACCCTATCGACGTCCAACTTCATATCCATTGACATGAACATTCTTGAGATTGATTGGTCCTGTTCCGCCGCTGCCTGGCGGTTTTCATACTCATCATAAAAATTATCAGGAACCGGATACACCTTTTCTCCAAGTGCCAGATGGGTTGTATCCGGCATCCAGTTTCGATGAGGTGCCTTGTGTTGTACCATCAGGCAGAAAGGTTGGTCCTTTGGAATCTTATTTTTCAGCGTTTCAATTGCCAAATCGGTGATAACCGTTGTAGAATACCCCACATGATCAATCGTGTCTCCCATCTCCACCAGCGTAGGATTGTAATAATCTCCCTGATCAATCAATACATTCCAATAATCAAAGCCGGCCGGTACACTTTTTAAGTGCCACTTTCCTATTACCGAAGTGTAATATCCGTTTTTCCTGAGGATCTTGGGATAGGTCATATTCGCACTGTCAAATTCATCGTAATTGTGCCTGAATCCATTGACGTGACTATATTTTCCTGTGAGGAATACCGCTCTACTGGGTCCACAAATTGAATTCGTGACATAGGATCTATTAAATACTATCCCCTCTTTTCCAATTCTATCCAAATTCGGTGTCTGAATAAGCTTGTCACTGTAAATGCTCATAGCATTTTTAGCATGATCATCAGTCATGATGAAAAGGATGTTAGGCGGCTTTTCGGTTTCCTCTTTTTCAACTGGGCTACAGCCTACAGCCAACAAGAGCATTAAATATCTCGTAAGAAGATTCTTCATTTCAAGTATTGATTCTCATCCAAAATAAGT
The DNA here is from genome assembly GCA_029262955.1 of Cytophagales bacterium. Lineage (GTDB taxonomy): Bacteria > Bacteroidota > Bacteroidia > Cytophagales > Cyclobacteriaceae > JAJCYL01. Next base: position 2,806 of record JAJCYL010000644.1, read on the forward strand.
ATAAATCGTTAATTCGGCTATTATGCATTGGGGTCGGAATACACAAGCTCTCTGCTATTTCGATATTAAATTCAATGGAAATGTATTTGCGTTGTTAACAAATAAAAGTGATTATCCGTATATTGAACCAAAATGATTCAATTCGATTTAAAATGGTTCATATGAAATCGATCACGATTCACAATCTCAATGAAAAACTTGCTTCTTTAATAGAAAAGAGAGCCCGGGAAAGTGGTAATAGTCTCAACAAAACC
>JAJCYL010000645.1 GCA_029262955.1 Cytophagales bacterium
ATAAAAGACAATATGTTTAGCGAATTAATAATATTACAACAACACGGCTGGCAATATATTCCGGACCTCTCAAAGGCAACTTTGAGAACGCCTTTCCGTGGAAGGCCTGAGATTACTACTGAGAATATTGACGAGGAGCGTTTGGTTTCCTTTTGTCCTACCGGGGCAATTAGTAACTCTCCTGTGAAAATTGACTTAGGTAAATGTTCATTTTGTGGGGAATGTGCTTTAGCCTTTCCTGATAAGGTCCGATTCACAACGGATTATAAAATTGCAGTAAATGACCGTGATGCCTTAATTATCAAAGAAGGTTCAACCGAACCGTTACAACTTGATCCGGCTATGGTCCGCAAAGAGATTGCCAGGGTTTTTGGTAAGTCACTAAAGCTTCGTCAAGTGTCAGCTGGCGGAGATAATAGTGCTGAATTTGAATTGGGAGCTTGTGGTAATCCGAATTTCGATATGGGCCGGTTTGGTATTGAGTTTGTCGCCTCTCCCAGACACGCCGATGGTGTTGTAATTACCGGGCCTATTTCTAAAAATATGGCAGAGGCCCTGGAGGTTTGCTACCAGGCCATACCAGAACCCCGACTGGTAATTCTTGTTGGAACCGATGCCATCAGTGGTGGGATCTTCGCCGATAGCCCCGCACTTGATCGTAGCTTCCTGGATAAACACCCAGTGGATCTTTACGTTCCCGGTAATCCGCCTCATCCCCTGACTTTCATCAATGGAGTATTAGAGCTGACTAGAAGCAAATGAGAGGAATAGCGTTCATCATAGTCTTTATTACTTGTACAGCGCAGTACGCATTCTCACAGGAACGTATCACAGATCATAACAATGATCTGTGGTTTCTATTGCATGGTGATTATGATTTAGGGGAGAAATGGGGCTTAGATACAGAACTACACCTAAGACTATCAGATTGGGGCCACCAGAAGCAACAAACGCTTATCAGGCCATCAGTTTATTACAAGTACAACAGTCAGGTGAGCTTTTTTCTAGGCTACACCAATATCCAAAGCTACCCATACGGTGGCCAGCCCATTGCTGCAAGAACACCTGAAAATAATATGTGGATTCAGGCTTTGATAAAGCACAAGATTGGTCGAATTGGAGTTTCACATAGATACCGTTTTGAAGAAAGGTGGTCAGGAAAAGTGAGTATCGATGCAAATGGAAGGGAGTTAGATGGCTACGCACACAAGAATCGGTTGCGTTACCGATTGACGCTTAAGGCACCAATTGTGTCTGGTAAACCCTGGTATTTTCAAGTATTTGATGAGGTGTGGGTTAATTATGGAGAAAATACCCAGCAAAACATTTTTGATCAAAACTGGCTATACGCTGGGATTGGCAGAAATCTCAATGCTAAGACCGCTCTTGAAATCGCTTACCAATGGCAGATATTAAACAAATCTGACGGCATTCGTCAGGAATCAAACAATACTATACAACTCAGTTTTCACTATAAAATTAACTTGAAAAAGGATCGAAATGGATAGTTCAAAAATACTTTTATCTAAAGGTTTATCGAGCCTAAAAATGTTTTGGAAGGATGACCTTCAAGCAGGCTTTAGTGTTTCATTAATAGCTCTACCGCTTTGTCTGGGTATTGCACTGGCATCAGGATTCCCTCCAATGGCAGGATTGACTGCAGCCATTATAGGGGGATTATTGGTTTCCAGGGTTAATGGTTCTTTTGTGACTATTGCAGGCCCGGCGGCAGGTTTGATTGTTGTCAATCTTGGTGCGGTTGAAGCCTTGGGGCAAGGTGATAATATTGCTGGTTACCATTATGCTTTAGCCGCCATAGTAGTGGCAGGAGTGATCATTGCATTATTTGGCCTTTTGAAAATCGGCAAATTCGGAGATTTCTTTCCCGTAGCCGCGGTTCATGGTATGCTGGCCGCTATTGGTGTGATTATTATGATCAAACAATTTTTTGTTGCCGTGGGTTATCGCCCTGAAGGTCATGAGCTTTATGAGCAGGCCATGGAAATTCCAACTGCCCTGATCAACACCAATCCGGATATTGGTTTTATTGCCCTGGTGACACTTCTCATTCTCATCTTTCACCCAAAAATTAAAAACAAATTTATAAAGGTGATACCAGCCCCCATGTGGGTTTTGATTGCAACCATTCCAATGGCCCACTACTTCGATTTATTTCACGAGCATCATTATCATTTTGCAGGGAAGGATTACATCCTGGGGCCTAAACATTTGGTTCGACTACCAAATAATATCATGGATGGCATCACTTATCCGGATTTTGGCATGATTGCCTCCGGTGCTTTTTGGATAGCAGTGATGAGCATTGCTCTCGTTACAACAATCGAATCCTTGCTTAGTGCTGCTGCCGTGGATACACTTGACCCGGACAAAAGAAAATCAAATCTGGACAAGGATCTAACTGGTTTGGGAAGTGGATCTGCATTGTCGGGATTAATTGGGGGCTTGCCGATGATCTCTGAGATTGTTCGTAGTTCGGCCAACATTAACTATGGAGGCAGAACTCAGTGGTCTAATTTCATTCATGGTGGTTTCCTTTTATTATTTCTGGTTTTGGCCAAGCCTTTGATAGAGCAAATACCTCTGGCCGCTCTAGCTGCAATGCTGGTTTTTACCGGCTACCGACTGGCTTCGCCCAATGAATTCAAACATGTCTATCACATTGGCAAGGCACAATTGGTAATTTTCGTAGTGACTTTACTCACTGTTTTAGCGACAGATCTTATTATTGGTATAGCTGCGGGTATTGTTACTAAAGTAATTATCCATTTGGCTCGTGGAGCATCATTGAAAACCCTTTTTAAGGCCAAATTTGAATATGACGAGCCCAATGAAAAAGCAGGTATTATTCACCTGGAGCATGCGGCAATTTTCTCAAATTTCATTTCGATGAAAGTGGAAATTGAGAAACATAAGGACAAAGAAAAACTGACCCTGAATTTTAAAGGTGTTAATCTGATTGATCATACTTTCACTGATCATATATATGAAATAAGAAAACGTTGGGAAGAGGAAGGTCGCATTTTGGAGTTAGTTAATGATGATCACCTTATTCCTGTTTCAAGCCATCCACTGGCTGCTAAAATTGCCTGGAAAGAGGGTATGAAAGAACGAGAAATAGTTCTTAGTGATAGGCAAAAGGCCCTGAAGGAGTTAGCCTTCGCCTCCAGATGGGAATACGAACCCTCAAAGTCATTGGCCAGTAATGAGTTCGAAGATTTCAGCATTAAAAGGGTAGGAAAGATCAATTATACTGAGAATATAATGACCGGGTTTATTGATAGTGTCAGGTATGTCTATTGCGATTTAATTATGGACAGTGACATTGAAACTGCAGCCCCGGACACACTGATTCCTGCGCTTTTGGTGAGTAACATATCCGATCATATGGAACTTCCACACTTTACACTCGAAAAAGAAGGGTTTTTTGAAAAAGTAAAGCAGGCAGCTGGATATGAAGACATTGATTTCGAAGATCACCCCGAGTTCTCAGACTTTTTCCTATTAAAAGGAGAGGATGAACAAAATGTAAGAAAATTTTTTAAATCTGACCTTATCAGGGTGATTGAGGGTAAACCGAAATTTCATATAGAAAGTAATGGGAAGACCATATTGATTTACCCATTCAGTAAGCAGTCCGATGTTGCTACAGTTAATGAATTAGTAAAGTTCGGTAAATACTTTGCCATGACACTCATGAACGAGATTGAGATTAT
>JAJCYL010000646.1 GCA_029262955.1 Cytophagales bacterium
GAGGGGATTCCAGAATAAAACTTGCGTGGGCTATATATTCAATTTTAACCTGGGCTCTGGTACAAGACCAGAACATCAGAACGAAAAGGAATATGCTTAACTTCTTCATATCAACCGAATAATGCTGAAAATACATCTATGAGTTTGTCAAAAGACTTAATCTTGATTTTATGCTTATTGGTGTCCAGTCCCTTCATGTTGTACTTGGAAATAAAGATCTCTTCAAATCCAAGTTTTTCAGCCTCACCTATTCTGTTTTCAATTTTAGGAATACCTCTAATCTCCCCTCCAAGTCCGACCTCACCGGCAAAACATTTCGAATTATCAATTGAAATATCCTGAAAGGAGGATAAAAGAGCGCATGCTACAGCCAAATCCAGTGCAGGGTCTTCTACCTTCAAACCACCTGCAATGTTGAGAAAAACATCCTGAGTACTGAACTTAAGTCCAATCCTTTTCTCCAAGACCGCCAGCAACATACTCAACCTTTTTGAATCATACCCGGTTGATGTGCGCTGGGGTGTACCAAAAGTAGCAGCGCTTACCAAGCTTTGAGTTTCAATCAAAAGCGGCCTATTACCTTCTACGGTAGCACCAATAGCCACGCCACTTTGTATTGAATCTCGGTGAGAAAGTAGTACCTCAGAAGGATTTTGCACCTCTCTTAAACCATCTGCAAGCATTTCATAAATACCCAACTCTGAGGTAGACCCAAATCGATTCTTAATAGTTCGTATAATTCTATAAGTCATGTGGCGGTCGCCCTCAAACTGAAGTACCGTATCAACCATGTGTTCGAGTACTTTGGGTCCGGCAATCATCCCATCCTTTGTTATGTGGCCAATCAGAAAAACCGGGACTCCAGTTTCTTTAGAGAACCTCTGAAGTTCAGCCGTACATTGTTTCACCTGGGAAACACTCCCGGTGGAAGATTCAATCTGATCTGAGTGAAGCGTTTGAATGGAATCAATTACTAAAATGTCTGGCTTGACATCGGCTATTTCTTTAAAAATATGACTCAGAGATGTTTCCGCAAGGATGTAACAACTATTTTTAGCGATCCCAACCCTATCAGCTCTCCGCTTAATTTGTTGCTCACTTTCCTCACCCGAGATATACAACATCTTATGCTTCAAATTGAGTGCAATCTGGAGCATTAAAGTAGATTTACCGATTCCTGGTTCACCTCCAAGCAGTACCAGGGATCCCCTGACTATCCCGCCACCTAATACACGATTAAACTCCTCATCCGGGGTGACAATCCGTTCTTGTTCATCATATTCAATCTGAACAAGAGGCAATGCCCTTTTCTTCACACTAAGCTTTGAGTTACCATTTTCCCAGTCAAGCTTTGGCTTTTTGTCTATGACCTCTTCCACAATGGTATTCCATTCCGCACAAGATGGACATTTACCTACCCATTTTGCAGATTGAGTTCCACAATTTTGACAAGCAAAGATAGTCTTGGTTTTGGCCATATAATTCTTGAAACTCTCGTCTAATAGTTAAGGAAATAAAAGTAATTCTTTCTGGAGGAAGTCTTAAGTACTCTGAAATTATAGTGTATTCTGACTCAATCTTTCGATGACGTCAATTTTATAATTCCTCCCAATAGGAACATATTTCTTGCTGATTTCAACTTCCGTGGCAGAGAAGGCATCAATCTTATCAATAGCAACAATGAATGACCTGTGAATTCTTAAGAATTTTTCTTCCGGGAGTTTGTGTTCCAGATAGCTTATCTGTTGATGGGTAACAATTTCTTTTTCCAAAGTTTTTACTTTAACATAATCCTTAATGCTCTCGATAATCAGAATATCATTTAGCCTAATTTTCACCATTCTTTTGTCCACCTTAAAATAGACAAAAGGCTCCTCGTCTGCACCGTTACTTCCCACCTGGATGCTTTTACGGTTTTCGCTATCATCAAAAACCTTCGAAATTGATTTAAGAAATCGCTCGAATGAAATCGGCTTAAGTAAGTAATCCGACACCTCTAATTCATACCCTTCCAGCGCATATTCACGAAAAGCAGTAGTAAAAATTACTTTTGGTGGATTTTTTAGAGTCTTTAAGAAATCAATACCTGTCAATTTGGGCATCTGAATGTCCAGAAATATGAGGTCAACTTCATTGGTTTGGATGAAATCAAAGGCAGAGATTGCATTGCGGAAAGTGCCTACTAACTGTAATCTCTCCACTTTCCCCACATAAGATTCCAATACTTCAATAGCCAGAGGCTCATCATCTACAATAACACACTTAAGCTGCATACTAATCGGCTGAATTCTTTGTTCTTTTTCGTAGAGGAATTTTTAAGGTTACAAGAAAGCTCTCTTTTTCTTCAAGAATGACCAGTTCGTAATCCTCTTTATAGAGTAAGTCCAACCTGCGCCTGACATTCTTCAAACCAATTCCTTTATCTTTTCCGTTGCCGGTTTCAATTTCTATTTCACTATTATTCTCAACTTTAAATGTCAATTCATCTCGTCTTATTTTTAAATCTATTGACACCCAGGCTTTTTCTAACTGACTATTGGCTCCATGCTTGAATGCATTTTCCAAAAAAGGCAGAAAAATCAATGGCGCTATAGCTTTGTCCTCCCCCTCATCCTCAATGTTTAAATTCAATTCAAGCAGATCACCATACCTCATTTTTTCAATTTCAATATAGTCGTGAATAAATTTTAACTCTTTGCTAACAGGTACACTCTCTACATTGCACTCGTACAGCATGTAGTTAATCAAGTCTGAGAGCTTTAATACCATCGCGGGAGCTAAGTCAGATTTTTTCAACGTAAGTGCATAGAGATTATTCAGGGTATTGAATAGAAAGTGAGGGTGGATCTGAGTTTTAAGAAATTTTAACTCGGCTTCAAGTTTCTCCTGAACTAAAACCTGATGGTCCTCTTTGCCCTGGTACCAAAACTTCAGAAGCTTTATGGCAACAGCAAGACCAACAACCGGATAAATACCAACAAACTCCTTTATGATTTTATGCGGTAATAAAAGGGCATATGCCTGACCCTCAGGTGCCCAAATTGGATAATAAACATAGTAGGTTACCAACCTTTGTCCCAGACTTGAAACAACGATTAGAATGATCACCCACAGACCGAATCTTATGTGCTTTCCCTGAAGTAGGTATCTGGGTAATAAAAAATAAAGGACGAAATAAGTGGTCAACATCTTTACGGGAAGAAAGATTAGCTCAGAACTAAAAGAGCGTTCAAAATTCTCTTCATAAGCACCATAAAGAGTCCCAAAAAATAGGACATAGCATAACCAAAAAATCAAATGGCTGGTTAACCCTCCTTTGAATAGTTTCTTGAGATTATTTTCTAATGACATATCAATGAGACGATCAAAAGTATAACCAACTTGTCATGATAAGGAAAATTCCATCCAGATGACAGTTTGCCACTAATAAAAACAGTCATTTGCAGGATGAATGATCAAATTAGCAGATCGAGTTCACTTTTTAATTGTTGGGGATTTTTGTAATGAATGGCTTTAAGACCAACCTCGCGTGCCGCATTGACATTTGGTTCAGCATCATCTATAAAAACGGCTTTTGAAGGGAGTATTTCAAACCGGTCAATCAGTAGATGATAGATCTCATGATCTGGTTTTTTCATTTTCTCTTGGCCTGATACCAGGATATTTTCAAACAGTTGGAGAAATGCGTATCGATCCTGAGCAATTGGAAAGGTTTGCTGTGACCAATTGGTTAATGCCACTAAACGCTGCTCTTTTCTTGTACTCAATTCCTCAAATAGTTGAACAGTTTCTTTAATCGGTCCACCGAGCATTTCACTCCATCTACTGTGATAGGCAGAAATTTGATCCTTGAACTCAGGATATTTAGGGATTAGGGTATCTATGGCCTCCTCGAATGTACGGCCGGCATCTTGTTGAACGTTCCATTCAGCGTTACAGACATGCTCAAGAAACCACTCCATTTGAGATTCCTCATCGAAGATTTTGCGGTATAAATATCTGGGATTCCAGTCTATAAGAACTCCGCCTAAGTCAAAAATTATGGTATCGACTTTCAAGTTACGCCAGTAAATTGCTTAAGGAAACGGATGTCATTCTCTGTGTACAGTCTCAGGTCATTGATTTCGTATTTTAACATTGCAATTCGCTCAATGCCCATCCCGAACGCGAATCCTGTATATTTCTGAGAATCAATGCCGCAGTTTTCCAGGACGTTGGGATCAACCATTCCAGAACCTGCAATTTCTACCCATCCGCTGTATTTACAGATGTTACAACCATCTCCTTTACATATCAGGCATGAAATATCAATTTCAGCACTTGGTTCGGTAAAGGGAAAATAAGAAGGTCGGTATCGCACTTTGATATCCTTACCAAACATCTCTTTAGCAAAATGATAAAGTGTTTGTTTTAGATCTTTGAAGCCAACATTTTCATCAATATAAAGTCCTTCTACCTGATGAAAGACACAGTGGGCTCTCGCAGAAATTGCCTCATTTCTAAAAACTCTGCCCGGCATTATGGACCGAATGGGTGGCTCCGTATGCTCCATTAATCTAATCTGAACATTTGAAGTATGAGTTCTTAATAATATGTCCTGATCTACGTCTTTCCCATTGGCTTTCTTAACGAAGAAGGTGTCCTGCATTTCTCTGGCCGGATGGTTGGGAGGAAAATTAAGTGCGGTAAAATTGTGCCAGTCATCTTCTATTTCTGGTCCGTCAGACACATTAAAACCAATCCTCTCAAATATTTTGATGATTCTGGTTTTAACCTTCGTCAGAGGATGTAATGAACCCAGAGAATCTGGTATCGGAGGCAATGTTAGATCTATCGTATCAGTCTTACCCGCGCTTTGGCTACCACTAATTTGTTCAACCAATTCCTGGAATTTCTCCTGGGCCAGGGTTTTTAATTCGTTAAGCGCCGCTCCAAACTCCTTCTTTTGGTCATTTGGCACATTCTTGAAGTCATTGAAAAGCTCCGTGATGACACCTTTCTTACTGATAAATCGCAATCTGTACGTCTCCAGTTCTGCCTCAGAACCGGCAATCGCACTTTTTAATTCTTTTTTGAGTTCTTCTACTTTCTCAAACATTAGTTCTTTATTTCAATTCCGCCAAGGAGTTGGTTATTTGGCAAATGCAATAGCTCTTGTCTCTCTAATAACTGTAACCTTAATCTGGCCAGGATACTGCATTTCTGTTTCAATCTTCTGAGAAATTTGAAAGGAGAGATCTCCAGCCGTTTTATCATCCACGTTATCGGCATCAACCAAAACTCTCAATTCGCGGCCTGCCTGGATCGCATAGCACTTATTGACGCCATCAAAACCAAGGGCAAGTGATTCCAGATCCTTGAGTCGTTTAATGTACTGTTCCATGATTTCCCTTCTCGCTCCTGGGCGAGAACCAGAAATGGCATCACACGCCTGAATAATTGGAGAGATTAGTGAAGTCATCTCTATTTCATCATGGTGAGCTCCAATGGCATTGCATACTTCCGGGTTTTCCTTGTATTTCTTAGCCAACTCCATTCCCAGGATAGCATGTGGCGACTCTGACTCTTCAGGATATACTTTACCAATATCGTGGAGTAAACCTGCCCTCTTTGCCAATTTTGGGTTTAGACCTAATTCAGCAGCGAGATTTGTACAAAGCTTGGCTACCTCTCTTGAATGCTGTAATAAATTCTGTCCATATGATGAACGGAATCGCATTCGACCTACCATCTTAATTAATTCCGGATGCAGTCCATGAATACCTAGATCGATTACTGTACGTTCTCCGGTCTCTACAATTTCTTCTTCAATATTTTTTCTTGTTTTCTCCACGATTTCCTCAATCCTTGCTGGATGGATCCTTCCATCGGCAACTAATCGGTGAAGTGAAAGTCTTGCTATTTCCCTTCTTACAGGATCAAAGCCTGAAATAATTATTGCCTCTGGGGTATCATCTACAATTATTTCAATGCCTGTTGCCGCTTCCAGTGCTCTAATATTCCTTCCTTCACGGCCAATTATCTTTCCTTTAATGTCATCGCTTTCAATGTTGAAAACGGAAACACAGTTTTCTATGGCATGCTCTGCGGCTGTTCGTTGGATAGTTTGTATAAGGATTTTCTTCGC
>JAJCYL010000647.1 GCA_029262955.1 Cytophagales bacterium
CAGCAAGGTCATTCAGACAGGCTCGAACATTGGATCCAAATTGTGCCATTTGCTATTGGGGAGAGGCCTGGGCAATGGGCGCTTACCTGAACGGAGGATTGAGCAAAGCCAAGGCACCACTTGCATTCGAAGCCACTCAAAAGGCACTTGAGTTAGCTAAAAAGAATGCTAATGAAGTGGAAAAGGCTCTTATAAGGGCCAGTGTTCCTAGATTTATCGAAGATTATGACCCGGATGAAAGGAGGCTACAGGATTCACTCTATGCGAAGGCGATGGCACCGGTTTATGATAAATATCCTGAAAACATGAATGTAGCAACTGTATATGCGGAAGCACTATTTCTTTTAGAAGAAAGGTCGGGATATAGAGATGTGAACGACCCAAGACTCCAGCGAATTCATGGCGTTCTGCAAGGAGTTCTCGATAAAGACATTAAGCATCCTGGCGCTTGTCATTTATTTATCCATGCCACAGAATCAAGTCAAAAGCCAGAGCTAGGTGAGGCCTGTGCTCAATATCTGGGAAGCTCGGTGCCTGGGGCAAGCCATATCAATCACATGCCGTCTCACACCTGGAACGAACTGGGTAGATGGGGAGAATCTGTCAGAGCTAATCTACAGGCATGGCACTCTGATCAAAAGGCTAAAATTGGTGAGGGAGTTGCTATCTACCCTTCTCATAACTTACACATGCTCTTATATGCTGCGTCAAATGATGGACAGGGGGCCATCGCCATACAGGCAGGAAAAGATTATACAAAATTGACTGACCATAGTATGTATCATACACTCACCTTACTGCGGTTTGGTAGATTTGATGAAATCTTAACGATCGCTAACCGTCCTGAATCTTCAATACAAGGGGCGATGTGGGATTTCTCTCAAGGCTATGCCCGCTTAAAAAATGGCGAAACAGACTTTGCGAGAGTCTACCTGGAGAGAGTAAGATCAACCGCAGATACAGCTAAAACTAAATTCCGGAGACACCCGGCTGATCAACTACTTGGTACGCTCGCTGGAATTCTGGAAGGCGAGATTTATCGGGTAGATGGTGATCTGGAATCTGCAATAAACGCATTCATCAAAGCTGCAGAGATTGAAGATAGCATGAATTACGATGAACCTGAGCCTTTTCCTTTTGCCGTGAGGCATTGGCTGGGAGCCGCTCTTATGGAGAACAAACAATACGAATCGGCTGAGAAGATCTATAGAGAGGAATTAGAAGATCATCCTAAGAATGGTTGGTCACTCTATGGACTGATGAAAGCATTAGAGGGTCAGGGCAAAAGCACAACGGAAGTCAAAAAGTCCTTTGAAGAAAGTTGGGCCCGATCTGATGTGTGGATTAGGAGTTCGGTATACTAAATTTAACTGAAGACAAACTCATTGACCATTCTTAAGAGTTAGTAAACCAGTGGATTAAGTTCACTTTCAGCTAATTCTCCTGGTTTTAAGCCCACCAACCACGTTTCAAGGTCATTTTTTCTATTTTCATTATCCGGGGTTAAGACACGCGTCCCATCTGCATAGTAGATTATTGTCATTACCTCACGAGGTAAATCAGATTTATTTCCTGGAGCATTATGCAAAGTCCACCCCGAATGAAATGTGGCGTCTCCCGCTCGGGCCATTGCTACGCTCGTAACCGGATAGTCATGGGAGTTAACGAAATGATTGAAAAACTCCTCTGACTTGTCAGATATTTTTTCTTCTGCCAAATACCCTAATTTATGTGTACCGGAAACAAAACTCATGATCCCCATATCGCTGGTTATATCAACCAGTGGCATCCACATTGTGACGGTTTTTTCTGTATCTAACGGCCAATAATATTGATCCTGATGCCACGGAGTATGACCGCCTCCAGGCTCTTTAAACAATGCCTGATCATGATAGATACGCACATGCTCAACTTGCATAAGTTCAGCAGCTACTCTGGCAAAACGTTTAGCTAAAACGAAATTTCTTGTTATTTCACATTTCCTCCAGAGGTTAAAAACCTGTAGAAAGGCCCTCCCATAGGTGTCCCTATCCTTTAGATCTCTGGTTTCAGTGTTAAACTTATTGACCAGATCAGAAACTTTGTCCCGGTAGAAACTAATTTCATCTTCAGATGCCAAACCTCCCAGGAATAGGTGGCCATTTTTTTGATAATCCTCAATTTGAGCCTGGTTTAGTGTATAGCTGCTATTCAGATTAAACATGGCGTTCATACAAATACTTTTGCTTTCAAATTACATTAACCATAATAAAAACTCAAAGCAAATGAAATCTCCTTAATGCGATTGCTCGGGATTTTGCAGATATTATGTGTGATCGAGTAGTACTATACCAAGCTGACTTCCTTACCCGCCAGGTATGTTACTCCTTCAAGATATTTATCCACTTGTCTCGCAGCCTCTCTACCTTCTGATATAGCCCAAACAACCAGTGACTGTCCTCTTCGCATATCGCCAGCAGCATAAACACCTTCAACAGAGGAGGCATAGTTAGTAGTCAAAACGTTTCCTCTTTCATCCAACTCGACCCCCAACTGATCAATCATTCCATCTTTCTGAGGGTACAGGAAGCCAGCGGCAATAAGGGCGAGTTCACATGGCACCACTCTTTCCGATCCTTCGATCTCCTTAAAACCCTTGGTTCCCCATTTGATATCCACTACTTTCAATCCATTAAGCTTGCCATCTTTCCCTACAAACTCTTTAGTCAAAATCGCCCATTTCCTGTCAGCCCCTTCCTCATGAGAAGTGCTTGTTCTCAGCGTCATTGGCCATTCTGGCCAGGGGTTATCCTCCGCTCTTTCCAATGGGGGCTGAGTTAATAACTCTATTTGTGTTACAGATTTTGCCTTGTGCCGATTTGAGGTGCCTACACAATCAGAACCTGTATCACCTCCTCCTACAACCACAACGTTCTTACCAGTTGCCATTATTTGTTTCTCTTTGAATTGGATTTTCGACACCACCTTGTTCTGTTGGCTCAAAAAATCCATGGCAAAATGAATTCCCTTCAACTCACGGCCAGGTAGTGGGAGGTCCCTTGGAACAGTGGAACCTCCACACAATAGGATAGCATCATAATCGGTCATTAAAGTTTCTACCAGTACATTGACCCCGACGTTGGCATTGGTTTTAAAAACAATACCTTCATCTTTCATGATATCCACCCGGCGTTTCACAACAGTTTTTTCAAGTTTAAAATCAGGGATTCCAAAACGAAGTAACCCTCCGATTTCCTCAGCTCTCTCAAAGACGGTTACCAAATGACCAGCTTTATTCAACTGGCCGGCAGCAGCAAGACCTGCAGGTCCTGATCCAATTACAGCTACGGCCTTTCCTGTCCGTGTCTTTGGAGGCTGCGCTTTGATATATCCTAGTTCAAATGCCTTTTCAGCTATAGTTTTTTCAATGTGCTCGATCGCAACCGGGGGCTTATTAATTCCTAACACACAAGAAGCTTCACACGGTGCGGGACAAATTCTTCCTGTAAATTCCGGGAAGTTATTGGTCGAATGAAGAACTTCAATTGCCAGTTTCCAATTACCCTGATATACTGCATCATTGAACTCTGGAATATTATTTCCTAATGGGCAGCCGTTGTGACAAAAAGGGATCCCACAATCCATGCATCTGGCTGCTTGTTGATTGGACTTTTCTTCAGGGAATTCTACATAAAGTTCCTGATAATCATTGATTCTTTTCTTGGTGTCTCTCGTCCCAGGTAGTTCCCTACCAAACTCCATAAATCCTGTTGGCTTCGCCATTAGACATTTTGTTTAAGTTGAACACCTTTTCTTTTGGCCAACACGGCCTTGTATTCAATCGGCATCACTTTTGTAAAGCGTGAAATATGTTCTGACCAATCGGAGATAATGGCTTCAGCCTTCCTACTTCCAGTAAATTTCATATGATTGGTAATTAGCTGCTTTAAAATGCTTATATCCTCAAACTCTAATGATTCGAGGGCAACCATTTCCATATTACAGAGGCGATCAAATTGCTCACTTACATTATAGATATATGCAATACCACCACTCATACCTGCTGCGAAATTTTTGCCCGTTTCTCCTAAAATCACAACTGTTCCACCCGTCATGTATTCACAGCCATGGTCTCCAACCCCTTCAACAACCGCATTTACACCTGAATTTCTAACAGCAAAACGTTCACCAGCGATTCCGTTGACGTAAATTTCACCTGCCGTGCCTCCATAAAGGGCAACGTTTCCTATAATGGTGTTCTCTTCAGGGGAAAAGGTTGCTTCTCTGTCTGGGTATACAATCAATTGCCCACCTGATAAGCCTTTACCGAAGTAATCATTGGCCTCACCTTGAAGCACGAATTTTATACCGTGTGTTGCAAACGCCCCAAAACTTTGACCAGCTGACCCTCTGAAACTGAACCGAATGGTTCCCTTTGGCAAACCTTCTCCATCATACTTCTTAGAAATTTCGTTCGAAAGCATGGCCCCAACGGCTCTATCAGTATTATTTATCTTGAATCGTCCTACTGATACATCCCCTGTACTCAAGGACTTCTGGGCCGCCACAATAAGTCTTCTATCCAGAACAGACTTCAATCCGTGTTGTTGCTTGCGCTTATGATACACACCATGTTCATCAGACTGAGATATGCGCTTAATAACTTTTTTCAACTTGAGTGATTGCAACCTGGGGGGAAGGTTGTCCTTAACCTTAAGCACATTGGCCTGTCCTACCATTTCGTTCACTGTCCTAAAACCCAGTTCAGCCATTATTTCACGTAAATCTTCTGCCAGAAACTTGAATAAATTAATCACATGTTCAGGATCTCCTGTGAATAATTGCCTCAATTCAGGATTTTGAGTGGCAATACCTACTGGGCAAGTGTTCAGGTGGCATTTTCTCATCATAATGCATCCTTCCACAACCAAAGCGGCAGTGGCGACTCCCCATTCCTCGGCACCCAGAAGAGTCGCAATGGCAAGGTCTCTACCAGTTCTTATTTGTCCATCTGTTTGCAAAACAATCCGGTCCCTCAGGTTATTCAAAACCAGGGTTTGATGTGCCTCAGATAAACCAAGCTCCCATGGCAAACCCGCATGCCTGATTGAACTGAGTGGAGAAGCTCCAGTGCCCCCATCGGCCCCTGATATGAGGATGACATCAGCCATCGCTTTTGCTACACCTGCTGCTACTGTTCCTACGCCAGCCTCGGCCACCAACTTCACATTAATTCTGGCTTTTCGGTTAGCGTTCTTCAAATCAAAAATCAACTGTGCCAGATCCTCAATTGAATAAATATCGTGGTGTGGTGGCGGGGAAATCAATCCCACTCCTGGCGTTGAATTCCGCACTCTGCCAATCCAGTCATCAACTTTATGCCCGGGCAACTGCCCTCCTTCCCCCGGCTTAGCACCTTGAGAGATTTTAATCTGTAGTTCTTTGGCATTAGTTAAGTAATAACTTGAAACGCCAAATCGACCAGAGGCTACTTGTTTAATAGCCGATCGTTCCCAATCTCCATTTTCCTTCTTTTTAAATCTTATTGAATCTTCTCCACCTTCTCCACTATTACTCTTTCCGCCAATTCTGTTCATGGCGATAGCCAAGGTGGAATGAGCCTCATGGGAGATTGATCCAAATGACATGGCCCCTGTGGCAAATCTTTTAAATATAAATTCAGCTGATTCAACTTCGGAAATGGGAATCGCTTTTCTTGATTTAAAATCAAATAAACTTCTTAATGTAATTTGCTTTTCAGACTGCTCGTTAATTGCCTTGGCATATCTCTTGTAAAGTTCATAATCGCCCTTTCGGGTAGATCGTTGCAAATAGTGGATAGTCTCTGGATTGAATAGGTGAGCCTCGCCATTTCTTTTCCATTGGTATAATCCTCCAACCGGAAGTTTATCGGAATTCGGATTTCTTTTTGAGAATGCAAACTGATGCCTGGCATAGATATCTGAACCAAGATCATCAAAGGAAAGACCACCTATTCTAGATGACGTTCCGGAAAAACATCTTTCAACAATTTCATCAGACAACCCAATAATTTCAAAAATCTGAGCACCCTGATATGATTGGAGAGTCGATATTCCCATTTTCGACATCACCTTGAGTAATCCGTTTCCTATCGCCTGGATGTAATTTTCATATAAATCACTCAGCTCTGCCTTCTTCACCATCTCCGTCTTCTTCATGTGACGAATGGTCTCGAAGGCCAAATACGGATATACAGCGGAGACTCCATAGCCGATGAGAGTGGCGAAATGGTGTACCTCAATAGCATCACCAGCCTCAATAACAATCCCGACCTGGCTTCTTAACTTCTGGTTTACGAGGTGATGTTGTAGAGCTCCGGCAGCTAATAAAGACGGAATTGGAGCTGTTTTATAATCTATAGCTTTGTCACTTACGATGAGGATATTAACACCGTCTCTTACTGCCGCTTCTGCCTTTTTGCACAACTCTATAATTCCCTTTTCGAGGCTTCCTGCTTTTCCATTGGCTTTGAAAGTGGCACTGACTGATCTCACCGTATAGTCCTTGGATGACAGCTGCTTGATCTTTTCAAGCATTTCCAAATTCAATACCGGTTTGGATATATGTAACTGTCTACACTGTTCTGGCTCCTCCACCAGGATATTATGATTACGTCCTACCCGGGTGAAAAGTGACATGACCAATCTCTCCCTTATAGGATCGATGGCAGGATTGCTTACTTGGGCGAAATGCTGTTTGAAATAGTGAGACAAATGTTGACTTTGCTTACTCAGGACTGCCAAAGGAGTATCCGCACCCATCGAACCAATAGGTTCCTTGCCTTGCTCCACCATTGGCTTAAGAAGCTGTTTAAGATCCTCCGTAGTTAGTCCAAAAGCTTGCTGCATCTTTACCAATTGTGCCGCAGGCAATGGCTTAGAAATATTTTCAGGAACAGGCATCAACCTGAGCTTACTTCTGTATTTCTTAATCCACTCGTCATAGGGTTGCTGATTCATCAGCTCTGACTTCAAGTCAACATCATCTCGAAACTTGCCTTCGTGGAGATCGGCCACTATCATTTTACCTGGTTCAAGTCGACCTTTCTTAATAATTATAGCTGGATCAATCTCCAAAGCTCCTGCTTCTGAAGAGACAATAAGCCGATCATCATTAGTCAGGCAATATCGTCCGGGACGAAGTCCATTTCTATCCAGAGTTGCGCCAACCGTCCGACCATCAGCAAAACAAATAGCAGCCGGTCCATCCCATGGCTCCATTAATGAAGCGTGAAATTTATAGTAGGCCTTTTTGCGCTGATCCATCAATTTATTGTCTTGCCATGCTTCTGGAATAAGCATGGTCATAACGTGTGGAGTAGATCTACCGCATAAAAAAAGCAGCTCAACCATTGCATCCAGGTTAGCCGAATCAGAATTCTTTGTATTGCAAATAGGAAGCAAAATCTCCATCTCCTCCTTTGAAAAGTAAGGGGTGTGAAACAAGGCCTCCTTGGATCTCATTTTTATGACGTTACCCTTAATAGTATTGATTTCACCATTATGGGCGATATACCGAAATGGCTGCGCCAGTTGCCAATTAGGAAAGGTATTTGTTGAAAATCTGGAGTGAACCATGGCAAAGTTCGATGTCAGCCGTGGGTCTTTTAGATCTTTAAAGTAATGGCGTAGTTGATCAGTTCTTAGTTGACCCTTATATACGATTCTCCTGCAAGAAAAGGAAGGAATGTAACACTCATTGTCCAAATGCTTAATCCCGGTATTGAGTTTGGATGTCAGATATTTCCGAAGCACAAAAAGCTTTCTTTCTAATGCTATAGAATCTTCAAATTTCTCATTATATCTAACAAACAATTGTTCAATCCAAGGCGCAATTGCCAAAGACGTTTTCCCTGCAAAATCCTGATCGACTGGTACTCGTCGATATCCTATAATTTCAAAACCCCTATTCTTTACATAATCCCTTATTCTCAGCTTATATATTTTCCTTGATGTTTCATCCTGTGGGAAATATATTAACCCAACACCAAATTGCTCTGGTTTGTCCTTCAGCTCAAAGCCAGATTTTGGAGCTTCCTCTACAAAGAACTCATAAGGAATCTGCATCATAATCCCCGCTCCATCCCCAGTGTCGATTTCACAACCTCTACCCCCACGATGCTCCATGCATTCCAGCATAGTCAAAGCATCACTTATTGTCCCATTTGATCGCACGCCCTTGATATTGGCTACGAAACCAATACCGCACGAATCCTTTTCAAATTCCGGAGAATATAAGGATGTATCTAAAGGAATTGAAGGCTGACCAACAGCTCCTATTAAATCGGTCATGTCCTATTTTGTTAGAAAATAAAATTTTAAAAAAATAGCGGGTTAATGCTATTGAGTGTTGGTATTAATAAGCCAAGAAATCAAATTTTCAATTTTATGCTTATTTCTATGTTAAATTGATAATCTGGATTTCTGCATTCAGACTAAAATTGTCAATCTCATATCTTGCCAAAATTATTAGATGATGTTACTATTTTTTTACCAAATTAAAAAATAGGCCATCTATATTTGGAGTTGATTTGAGCTCCCTCACTGGCATTTTTTCAAGTTCTGTTATCGAAAAGATGCTTCAAATACCTTGTGATGAAAAAGTTATTAGATGAAGTTAAGCAAGAACTTGGAAAACCTTACCAAGATCTTGAATTTGTGTTAGAATGTTTCAAGGAGTCACTCACCGAATGCGGCGAGGTCCAGTTAGCTGCCTGCATTCCATGGATCAACGAAACTGACCTTCAACCAGAGCAAATTTCCAATAAACTCCTCCAGGTATATTCCATGTCTTTTCAGCTGTTAAATATGGTTGAAATTAACGCAGCAGTTCAACATCGAAGAGCAATAGAGGAAGGTAAGGGCCTGGCAAGTATCAATGGATTATGGGCAGAAAACCTTCAGCGCCTTAAAGATGCTGGCATTCCAGCTACTGAGATTGCCGAATCCTTAGACGAGATAAGGGTTGAGCCAGTACTAACGGCTCATCCTACAGAAGCCAAAAGAACAACGATATTAGAACATCATCGATCACTCTATTTACTATTGGTAAAAAGGGAAAACTCGATGTACAATTCAATAGAACAAAACGAAGTACGAGATGAGATTAAGTTAGCCATTGATCGCATTTGGAGAACAGGGGAAATCTATTTAGAGAAACCTGATGTGCCATCAGAGCTGAGAAATATACTTTACTATCTGGTCAATGTTTTTCCAACTGTCACACCTATTCTCAATAAAAGATTAAAGCAAGCCTGGGGGGAGATGGGTTTTGATAAGAGCTTGCTCAATAACCACTGGCCCCGGGTAACGTTTGGCAATTGGGTAGGCGGTGATCGTGATGGCCATCCGTTTGTTACTGCGGATGTCACCGCAGACACCCTACAACTTCTTCGGTTAAATGCAATGGTTGTCCTTCGGCGAGGATTAGTTGATCTTGTCCAAAAACTAAGTTTTGCATGTGATTTTGATCTGGCTCCCACTAATCTAAAAGATCGAATGAGCAAACTGCTTTATGATATGGGCCCTGAAGGGGAGTTCGCTTATAGTCGAAATAAAGGAGAGGTT
>JAJCYL010000648.1 GCA_029262955.1 Cytophagales bacterium
TTTGTATAAACCTCAAAAGTGTTTGATAAAAAGTTGTTGTAAGTAATGCTATTATCGATACAATTGCCTTTGATATCCATTGCCTTTCCATTACTGACAAAGTCATTATGACTAATCTCCAGTCCGGTAGCCCCTTCGGCGTAAATACCAATGGTATTATTAATGAAACGGTTCTTTTTCATGGTGCCCCGACTTATCTCCTTTAGCAATATCCCATAAGAGGAACCACCCCAGTTTTTCTCAAATAGATTACTTGTCATTTTGATATTGCGTGAAAACATCACCGCAACTCCGGCCCCATTGTTGAGAAATGTGTTTTGTACATACTCGTCATCATTTGAAAACATAAAATGCAAGCCATAGCGTAAATTGTGGCGGCTGATATTATCTGAGATATGGCTATTGTTCACAAACTCAAAATAGATACCGTCACGATGATATTCCGTAAGATTACCCTCGACTCTTATCCTATCTCCTTTCCAAATGTGAATTGCATTACCAGCACTTGCTTCATCCTTACTGTTACCAATTATTTCATTATTTAAAATATGGCAATCCTCACTGTATTGAAGGTAAATACCAAAAAAAGTGTTTAACAATCGGTTATTTTCAATAATTACATTCGAAACGTGATTAAGGCGAATGGCTGCCTGATCTTTGAGAAAACTCACCCCTACATTTTGGAATGTCAACCCCTTTATAGTTACTGAATCAGATATGATGGTTAGGATTTCGCCTTTGGACTCGCCGTCTAAAATTGAAAACTCACTACCAACAATAACCATCGGTTTCCTTATTGTAAGTTCATGAACCTGATAAGTACCATTCCTGACTAAAATCGTATCATAGGGATTTGAATTTTCCACTGCATAATACAACTCTTTAGTTGTAAAGACCTCTATTGTATTTGCATACGTTGATTTAGGATATATTGGCACTATCACAAACAACCCCATCACCCAACAACTAAAAGTTCTGGTCATGGCAGCAAGGATTTTTCAAGCTCACCCCAAAGCACTATTTCTCCGTCATTTTCCGTAATGAATTCTCTAGCCGTTACCTTGGAATGGAATACACCCAAATGGGCGCCCATCGGACTTCTTATAGCTTCTGATTTGGCAAAATATACCGAATCCTTAGCCATTAATGTGCCCGGCAGGTCATAGGGCGTTACTAACAGATGTGAATAGATGTCTTTATTTTCGTTTACAAAAGGCAGTATACATTCAACCGCATCGAATTTAAAAACCCTTCCCTTTTTGGTAACCAACGCTCCGCCAAATTTCGGATCTACTATGGACATTTTGCAAAATGCACAATGATCTTCACCGTAATTAATTTGTACTGGTTTGGGGTTACATCCGACTAATATCAGGGTTAGTGTGGCAATAATTAACAAGTTATTCATCTATTTCTGAACTATGTTTTTTGCACTTTAAAAATGACATGAAAGAAGCGGCAATGGCAATACCGAGAAAAAGTGATCCTATATGTGGGTAAGATTTGGCATAGAAGTTTAATAACCACTTCTCACCAAAAAGAGGAGGCATATAAACCATACCAGGCACAGTAATTGGAGCTTTTGGATCAAGGTTATGACCATAGTCATATAACCAAAGGTAGAAATCATAGATACCAAGAACGCCTAAGGCCACCATGGTTGCAAACCAACCCAAATACACATATTTCTTATCGGCTAACAGGGCAATTATTCCAAAGCCAATCATGGTGTAAATAATGATTGGAAAATATTTGAGCTCATTAATAGAATCGGGCTCAATGGCTTGCATACCAATGTAGTGATTTAGAATGTTAATATTCTGTATTATGTGCTTGCCCGACCCAGAAAACTTATTTACCCAAATGTTTAAATGC
Organism: Cytophagales bacterium; assembly: GCA_029262955.1. Taxonomy (GTDB): domain Bacteria; phylum Bacteroidota; class Bacteroidia; order Cytophagales; family Cyclobacteriaceae; genus JAJCYL01. Next base: position 1,876 of record JAJCYL010000648.1, read on the forward strand.
AACCCTCCCGGAAACTGTGGCGCATCGAGAGTAATTTGCCATAAAGGAAATAAGAATACCATGGCAAGGCTTATACAAGCCAGTACCATGAATATCCTTGATTTTGTCATAATTCTTTTATCTAAATTGTGGCTATTCGCTTCTAAGCTCATCATCATTTAAGCCCCACTTTAATTTAATATCGGAGTTTGCAGCCGATACTCTGGCGTATCCTGACATTTCCTGATGTAACGCAGAGCAAAAGTCTGTGCAATAGAAAGCAAATACACCTGGTTTTTGAGGCTTCCATTTCAAAGTGCGAGTTTGACCGGGCATCACCAGCAATTCAGCGTTGTTTGCACCCTGGATGGCGAAACCATGAGGAACATCCCAATCTTGCTCCAGGTTAGTTAAATGAAAATACACCTCGTCACCAACTTTGAACCCTTCAATATTGTCAGGGGCCAGGTGGCTTCTAATGGCTGTCATGTATACATGTACTTCTTTGCCTTTGCGTTCCACACGGGTTTCTTTTTCATTTTTGGCAGAGTACGGATGTCCATTTTCCTCAATTGGGTAGAACTTTTTCACTTTAGAGACGATCTTACTGGCCTCAATGGCTTGTGCATAGTGAGGTTCGCCCTTGGTTGGAAAATCCAAGAGCAACTTCATCTTATCTCCTGAAATGTCAAATAACTGAGCTGAATGCGCCAATTCAGGGCCGGTAGGTAAGTACCTATCCTTGGTGATCTTATTCATCGCAACCAAATACTTACCATATGGTTTGGTTGTTTCTCCACCCGGAATTACAAGATGGCCTGGAGAATAAAAAGTTGGTTGCCTGTCAAGTACCTGCTTGGATTTCAAATCCCATTTTACTACCTCAGAAGAAATAAAGTAGGTAGTGTAGGCATTTCCTTTGCCATCAAATTCCGTATGAAGAGGGCCAAGACCTGGCTGTTCTACAATGCCATCCAACCCAGCTTCGAAATTGATAACAGGAATACCATCAATTTCGTCATCAAAATTTTCGTTGGCTATCGCTTCCATCAATTTGTCAAAAGAGAATACAGTCTGATCAGCAGACAGTTTGCCATTCCCTACAATATATTCACCACTGGGGCTTACGTCACAGCCGTGTGGTGACTTGGGCACTGGTATGAAATACACCATTCCTGGGCACTCCGATGGCGTTAGAATCCTGGTTTTGGTTTCCTTTCGTGACTCAACTATACTGGTAGCTTCATTGGTAACATTGTGAAAATACGAAGTAGTCCGCTCTTTAAATTTCCCCTGTGCAATATACTCTTCGGCCTTTTTCCAATTAATAATAGCCAACAGGTCTTTATCTTTTTGAGAAGCATTTACTTCTAACAGACTGTGTGCCTGCTCAGAATTATAAGTAGTTACAAAACTCCACCCATGTGACTTAGCCTTACCATTGCGAGCCAGGTCATAGTTGAATCCAGGCATTTCTATTTGGAAGTCCAATGCCATCTCTCCACTTTCAGCATCAATGGAAACATAATTAATCAACCCGGTAAAATTCTCCTTGTAGCTATCAATGGGGACATCTTTCTGCGGAATTGGCACACTGAAACGAGTAGCGGATACAAGGTACTCAGAGTTTTGTGTGATAAAAGGGGCACAGTGTAAGCCGGCTACATCAGGTATTTCAAGTATCTCAACGGTTTCGAAGGTGCTCAGGTCTACACGGGCAATCCTCGGTGTATTGTTCCCATTGATAAATAACCATCGCCCGTCAAATTCACCTTTAGTCTGTGAAAGCTCCACATGGTGAGAGTCGTCCCATGGCACTTCCCCATAAGAAGTATTGAACATCGCTTTGGTTTCTTCACTATAGCCGTAACCATTTTCGGCTACTTTCGAAAAGACTGGAATTTCTCTGAGTAGTCTACCCGATGGCAATCCATAGACTGTAACCTGCCCACTATAGCCTCCAGACATGAAAGCGTAAATTTCATCATATTCACCCGGTGCGACATATACTGCATTTGCAGCATCACCCGTCATTACCTGGTCAACACCTGATTTTTGGCAGGCTGATATTAAGCACAAACCTAAAATAGGTACTGCAATTCTTGTTGATAGTTTCATATTGATTTGTTTTATGGTAATTGATCAGTTTTGTCTTTGTAAAATTTATCGCGCAATTGAATTGAGAATTTTTATTCTTGTTATCAAAGCGTACGGAAATATTCCAGAACCGATCTGGCCTGATCTTCTGTCAGGTTTTGGTTAGCCATTGGCGATCCATTGAATTTCATTAACAATTGTTTGGCTATCGGATTCTTCTTTACCATTTCGTCTGGATTTAAGATCATATTCATGATCCAGGCTGGAGTTCTTCGACTCAAAATTCCCTTTGGGGCCGGGCCAATAAACTTCTCTTCAGCTTTATGGCAGGCAGTACACATCGCTTCGTAAGTCTCTTTACCTGAAGCAGCCAATACCTGATCAATTTCTGTAGGTAATGTAAACGCTTTAATTGGACCAATACCGTGATCAGATTCCCAGTTCTTTTCAGCCTCAGCCAAAGATTTTGGCTCGGGTGCTTTTTTAACCTGTTGGGCTTTTATTTTGTCTATTTGACTCTGACCTCCTCCGCAGGAGAGCAAAAAGGTTGATACCAATAGAATTGGAATGCTAATTAATCTCATGTTTGTGCTTTTAGTTACATAAGCAATGTAGAACCGGTATTAACTTAGATTTATGACATATGTCAGTCTAAAACACAATTGTTATCAGGATAGATTATGTTGTTGTGGATGCAATCCTATGATGCAGGTTGGGGTATCAATTTCTGAAGTGCGTCGGTGATCCATTTCATTTCCGCATCAGTGGCATTCTCAAAAAAGGTCACTTTGTGAGAACCCTTCTCTTTGTATTCAATGGTTGGGTATAACATATTTTCGTATTCACCCTGTCGGCGCCTTACATAATAGCTCATATTCTTAATAGAGGTCCAAAATCCGACGGTTTGAAGATTAACTCCTTTAAGTCCCTCAATAGGAATTTTCCATTCTTTCAAATAAGAGAAATTCTTCTTTCTAAGCACAATCTCATTTTCACTAATGATTAGCCACTCTTCTAATGATGCCGCTTTTTTACCAAGTCGAAACATGAACACCGCAATCGGCCAGAATGGAATAGTGAATATGATGCTAATCGGTTTAGTGGTAATGACAGTAATTATGGCTACGGTCAGGAACGCCATCATAAGAATGGCAAAAACCTGATAAAAGATAATCATGCCACTCTTTTTACGCTTTGGTGAATGGATAGAAAGGGCATTGTCCTCTATTTTCCTGGTGATCAGGCTGCCGGTGGGGATGATAATGTCTTTCAAGGCGGTGGGGTTGGTTACTCTAAATATAAGGCGAGTAAGGTTAAATTCCAGTGATTCTTGACGAACAGATAGACTACTCTTTCCTGTGCCCGGGAGCTATTGCATATAAGACTCTGGAGGATTAGGAATAATCCAACTTTCAGATATTGAACCAACATGCTATAAATCTAAGTACTAACGGGCTAAAAACAGGAAATCACTTCCTTTATCATTATCGCCAAAATCACCAAACCGTGGTGTCGTCTTTATCCTCACCATGAAAAGGTTCAGTTCCTCAACCCCACTTCCATTTTCTCGTCATTTCGAAGGAGTGATTAATTAAACCCGGAATAATCCGTGTTAAACATTTCATGGCCTCCTCAAACGACTGAGAAATCCCGCTAATTGAACCTCAGTTAACGGGATATCTCGCTAGCACTCGATATGACGGTGTTGTTTGTGTTAGGTTCTTCAATTTTGGGGTTGTCAAAGGAAGATGTCCTATCCTCATATCTCACTTCGAACGTAGTGAGAAGTCCCATTACTAAAGGCACTCCTTAACGGGATATCTCAGTCGTTTTGTATGCTAATTATGAAGGCTTGTTTTTAAACTACTCCTTCGATAGGATGACGGTGAATTTATAAATTCTGCAACTATCAACACCTCAACCAAAAAGCTTACATAAGATCCGTTTGATAATTGAAAGTGGATGACATAACATTGCCAATTCTTCACTCCAAATTTCCACAAATGAAAACCACCCTAAAACTCAAGGTACTTACACTCCTATACTTTCTGTTTGTTACGATTAATTCTGAGTTAAATGCACAAGCTCCGGAAAACCAAAAAGCCGTCCTAGTTACCGGAGCCAGCTCCGGAATTGGACTTAAAATCACTGAATTACTCTCTTCGAAAGGCTATTTTGTTTATGCCGGAGCTAGAAAGCAAGCCGATCTTGATCGTTTGAACGCCATGGACAACGTGGAATCGGTCAGGCTGGACGTAACCAAATGGGATGATATCAATGCTGCTGTAGAGACCGTAAAAAAAGCTGGTCGTGGTTTATATGGAGTTGTAAACAATGCAGGAGTGGCCATTTTTACCCCATTAATTGAAGTTGAGGAGGACGATTTGGATTTCATATTCGATGTTAATATTTACGGGCCATATAGAATAACAAAAGCCTTTGCACCAATGCTGATTGAATCAAAGGGGCGAATCGCCAACATCAGCTCAATATCCGGAATCCTGGCAGGTCAGTTTTTTGGACCTTATAGTATGAGTAAACACGCCATTGAAGCCTATACTGATGCACTGGCAACAGAGATGGCTAAGTTCGATGTAAAGGTTAGCGCAATAGAGCCGGGAAATTACAATTCACGAATTGTCGAGAGTTTGGTTAAGCGAATGGAGGCGAATGACAAGACCTTCGATAATTCTTTATACAAGGCAGAATTTGAAAGCCTTATCTCAGGCTATGGAGCGGACAGAAGTCGTTTCAAAGATCCTACTGAAGTTGCTCAGGCTGTTGAAAAAGCACTTTTCTCCGACAACCCTAAGCGACGTTACATGGTAGTGCCAAATGAAGGTGAAGGCACAGTCACCATTACTCAAGCCATGCGAGAATTAGTACAGCTCAATGAGAATCAAGGATATGCTATGGATCGTGATGCACTCATTCAGGTACTTGATAATATGCTAACTGAAGCCAATAAATAGCCCAATATGAAAGCGATAATTACACTCTTTTTAGCAGTACTAACCATGAATTCCTGGGCACAGGAAGCCCATCGCCGATGGCGGAAAATGAACCAGATTAGAAATGACAAGTTCGACCTGGTGCTCCCCGAAGTGATGAAAGAAAATAACATAGACATGTGGATCATTATGAACCGTGAAGGAAATTTTGATCCACTCTATCCGGATATGGGTGAAGGATATGTAGGCTCAACAGGCTATTACATTTTTACTGACAATGGAACTGATCGAATCGAACGAGCAGCATTGGGCATTGGTGGATACTTATTATCCGAAGGAGGGTCTTATGACTATTTTGGTTCACATACCGAACTGAAAGAGTATGTATCCACACGAGACCCAAAGCGAATTGGACTCAACATATCCAAATCAATTGGTGGAGCTGACGGCCTCTCCTATTCCGGTTACCAGGAATTATCCGAACAATTGGGCAAAAAGTATGCTGACCGATTTGTCTCCGCTGAAAAATTGGTGTCTGATTTCCGGTCAAGAAGAGTTGCCAGTGAAATTGCTGTCTATGGAGAAGCTGGTGAGCTCTCTTATCAAATCGCTGAAAGAGCGTTTTCCAATGAAGTAATTACTCCAGGTGTAACTACCCTGGAGGATGTCGCCTGGTTTATGAAGGACCAGCTTTTCAAGAACAACCTGGAATCTTCCTTCGGCATGCCATCAGTTTATGTCACCGGACCTGATGGGGTGGTTGCCACTTCAACAGACAGAATCATCCAAAGAGGTGACGTATTGATGCTCGATTGGGGTGTTGGCCTAATGAATATGTACACCGATATGAAACGCATGGCCTATGTACTGAAGGAAGGTGAAGCCGAAGTCCCTGCTGGCATCAAGAACGCCTTCGACCAGGGGGTTAAGGTTCGTAATATCATCAAACAAACGATTAAACCGGGTGTAACCGCCCAACAGGCGGAAGACGCGATTTATGCTGCCCTTACCAAAGCTGGATTCAACAAAATGAAAGGGTTTAATCAGTACACCAATCTCGATAAAACCGACGTGATTATTGGGTGCCACTCAGTGGGGAACTGGGGGCATGGTATTGGACCTTCCATTGCTTTTTTTAATCCTGTGAGATTAGGTTATGAGATCAAGCCATCTAACCTCTTATCTATCGAACTCTTTGCTTATACTAAAATACCAGAATGGGGCGGCAAGAAATTGAGAGTACCCTTAGAAGATGATGCTGTGGTGACAGAAAGAGGGGTTGAATGGCTGTATCCGATTAATCCGAGGGTGCTGGTAATAAAGTAGCGTCGTAGGCATACTATGGCTTTGAGCCATAGTATGCCTAGTGCTCGCTGGAGCACCTCCATCAGAGGAGTACTGAATAAACTCCCTCAACGATCATTGGCATTCTTAAGATCTTTTGCTCTTAGTTACATCATATGTCTACTGCGGTATCCCTTAAAACTACACTGAAGCTCATTCGGATTTGTAATCCGAATCTTAATTGGCAAAAAGGATAGTTCTGGATTACAAATCCAGAACAGCTAATAAAGATTTAATTAAGACAATGAGTGCTACCATAATGAACCTCACTGCAATATTCAAGAGT
>JAJCYL010000649.1 GCA_029262955.1 Cytophagales bacterium
AGGCGTATCGGATATGATTGTAATGGATAAAAGCCTGTATGCTTGACTGGGCGTTCTCCTGAGTCATCGCCTCATGATGAAGAATGTGCTCATTTCGTTCACCGAATTCATTTTCCATCATTGAATAGCTGAGATCAAGAAGTCTGTTGTTAATACTTAATTTTTCAAATACCTCTTGCTCACTCTTGATAATTGCTCTTATCTCTTTTCTTGCCTTTATTACTCCCCGGGTGATCTGAAGTAATTGTCGTTTCCATTTAAAGACATCGATTAATGCTTCGAATTTTTCGAATTTTGAAGCGATTTTAATCGCCTTGTCAATTAGGCATCGACATTGGTCATAGAGTTCTTTTTCAAATAGAATCTCAATTTCTCGTAGCAACTCTTTTAGCTCACTGTTTTTAGATCTTGATTCATTATAGCAACGCAGGCTTTTCATGATCAGTGATGACAGATAATTTTTCATCACATGCAATTGGGATAAGAAGGGCAGACCCTTAAAGTGTTTTTTTATCTGATCATCACTTGGGGCAGACTGGCTATCCATGAATTCGAAAAGTGCCAGATAAACCTTATCCCCATTCCCGTTAATGCTTGCAAATCTTTTGAAATAGCGTTTCTCACTTTTTGTCAGTGACTCAATCAGGAAATATAAATGATCTTGTTTTTTCATTGAATACTAAACATTCAAGCATAAATATAAATAAATATGTATTTGAACATAGAAATACGTATATCTGGCATTTATTAGAATACTACGTTTTTGAGAATATTGAATGTATTTAATTGAAGGAGGCACATACATTTGAAAAGAATTCAAGGTCGAACACCGTCCGGATTAGCTAGTGGTCTTGGTCTAAATTCAAAGTATGATGTTTAACAGTAAAACTTAAAATGTAATGGCAAATGCAATTAACTGGTTTGAGATACCAGCAGCAAATCTCGAAAGGGCATGTACTTTTTATGGTAATGTATTAGATATCGAAGTACACAAGCAAGAAATTATGGGCCTTAATATGGGCTTCCTGCACAATGGCCAGGATGGTGTTGGCGGAGCGGTTGTTCAAGGTGAAGGTTATGTGCCAACTGAGTCTGGTGCTTTAGTTTACCTCAATGGAGGGGATGACCTGAGTAATCCTTTGGCTAGAGTTGAAGGCGCTGGTGGAACGGTGGTTTTGCCTAAGACACAAATTTCCGATGAGGTTGGATACATGGCAATTATCAAGGACAGTGAGGGCAATAGGGTTGCGCTTCATTCGCCAAACTAATTGAAAACGAGCCTGAAGTTTAAAATTGACCCTTTAATCACAGCTTCAGACTATTAAGAACTTAATTCTCTACATGTTAAAAAGCGGGGGAAATGCTCTCGCTTTTTTTGTGCCCCTTAACATTTTGGATCAATCAGCACCAACTGCATGACTACCGAAATCCACCAGGATGCTCGTCATTCCCGCGAAGGCAGGAATCTCCGTTAGAAGCGCCAAAACCCGAGAGATTCCCGCTTTCGCGGGAATGACGACATTTTTTCTGGTTTGTCATCGTAGGAACCTTTGCGTAGTAGTTGTGTGATGTGACAATCTCGTTGAGGTAATATCCATCAATCTTCAAACTTCTTCAACGGCGAGTCAGCCTCCTTCAACATCATCTTATAGGTCATATTATCCAATACTCCCGGGATCCATTTATTCAAAAAAACCGCCATTTTACCCTGAGAAGTAAGGACAAGATCTCTTTTCTTTTTTTGATGTGCGCGATAGATTGATTTGGCCACGGTTTCTGAACTCATCATGCTTCCCTCATCTCGAGGAGATTCTCCCTGTGATAAACCATCTGCATCCAGTGCAATATTGCGAATATTGCTTGCAGTAAATCCAGGGCTAACCACAAGAATGTGAACACCTCTTTTGAACACTTCAGTTCTTAGTGCCTCAAAAAAACCTTCCATTGCATATTTGGATGCAGTATATGCGGTTCTTGCCGGAGTTCCTCGATGGCCGTTGATGGAGGAGATACCAATAATCGACCCTTTGGATTTCAGTATATGGGGCAATGCGAATTTTGTAGCATAGACTGTTCCATTAAAGTTGACATTCATCACCTGCTCAAAAACCTCAACAGTCATTTCTTCGAAAAGTGCTCTCATGCCGATTCCTGCATTCGCAATTAAGGCATCAATTCTGCCGTATTTTTCTATGCTGATGTCAATCATTTTCTGATTATCGGCCTTCGAGCTGGCTTCAGCTAAAATGGTTGTGTGATCGATTTTTGATGCAGCCAACTTCTTCGACAGGGTATCAAGCTTGCTCTGATTCCTTCCCGTTACCACGGGAAGCCATCCATTTCGGCCATATTCAAAAGCACAAGCTTTACCGATACCGGAAGTAGCACCGGTAATGATCACAACTTTCTTTTCCATATTGCAATGTTAATGTCTGAATCGCAGATATGTGCAGATTATTTAATTTCACAGATTACGCTCCAATGGAATCGTGCTATGTCAACTGAAGAGTATTTATACAAGGATCTAACGGGTAAAGTAATCGGTTGCTTTGTGCAGGACCATAGTTTCTTGGGCAAAGGATTCCAGGAAGAAATTTATCCGCGAGCTTTTGCGTTGGTGTTAATGAAAGCAGGGTTGGAGTTTCAACGAGAAATTGAACAAGAAACATTTTACAAAGATTTTGAGGAACCAATTGGAACACGGAGGGCTGACTTTATTATCACAGGCAAAGTGATTGTTGGGTTAATAGCAATCTCGGAATTGCATGTGGCAGATCGGGCTCAAGTTTTAAATTACCTGAAAGCTTACAAGTTTTCAAGTTGGTTTATAGGGCGTCCGACTATTAAGTGTTTGCATTATTGAATCTGTGGAATTCATTAATCTGATAAAATCTGTGATTCAGACAATATGCGGTAATTAATTTTTTTTCTTTTATTCCCAGTCTTGTCACAGGCTGTCAAACTCAATGGCCTGGTAACAGATACCAATCAAAACCCTCTTCCTTTTGCGACACTTTACATAGAAGGGACAACCATCGGTACAACCACCAATGCAATCGGTCTTTATTCATTTGAAATTCCTCCTGGTGAGCATACCATTATATTTCAATATGTTGGTTATAGGACCATAAAAAAACAGGTAAGGGCTCGAGTTGAAGACATAGACATGGATGTGGTAATGGAGTCTGAATTAGTGGAATTGCAGGAGGTAGTTATTAATGCCAGTGAAAATCCGGCAGATCATGTGATGCGAGAGGCCATCAAGAAACGAAAGTTTTATTTGGAACAGGTGCAGTCTTTTGCATGTGATGTTTATATCAAAGGATTGCAAACATTGGAGCGACGACCAGACAAAATCTTTGGCATTACAGTCACCATTGATACCGGAATAGTCTATCTCTCGGAATCTGTTTCCAAATACAGTTTCGAGCGGCCAGACAAGATCAAGGAAAAGATGATCTCCTCGAAAGTTAGTGGCTATAACAGTGCCTTTAGCTTTAATCAGGCTTCAGAAATGACGGTCAATCTGTATCAGAACCTGCTTCAGTACAAAGGCTTGACTCAAAGAGGTATTGTAAGCCCAATTGCCAACAATGCCTTCTTGTTTTATGATTACAAATTGGTAGGCACAAAATTTGAAAACGGGAAATTGATTAATAAAATAGAGGTCATTCCAAAAAGGGCTAACGACCCTGTTTGCTCAGGATACTTATATATCATGGAAGATTCGTGGCGTATACATAGCGCCGATCTTCTCCTTACAAAAGCCAATCAGATTGAATTTGTTGATAGCCTTCGTATCAGCCAGGTTTTTGCCCCGGTGACTGAGGATGTATGGATGATCTTATCTCAAAAGTTTCTATTTGATCTCAAGGTTTTTGGTTTTGAAGGCAAAGGCAATTTCGTTGGTGTTTATTCCAATTATGAGGTGGAACCCGCTTTAGGCAAGAAGCATTTTAATAATGAGGTACTCTCAATTGATGAAGAATCGAACAAACGTGACTCTTCATATTGGAAAGCTATCAGGCCAATTCCACTGACCAGATTGGAGCGGAGCGATTACAAGGTAAAAGATAGCTTAGAGGTCATACGGGAATCGAAAGATTTCAAAGATTCTGTCGACCGAAAGTCTAATAAACTTACAGGAGGTAATGTATTCGTCAGTGGTTATACCCGGCGAAATTCTTACAAGGAAAAATTTTTTCGGGTGGATCCTATAACGGAAATTATTCAATACAATACCATTGAGGGTTTAGTTGGCAAGGTTACCCTTAACTATCGCAAAAACCTTCAGCGAGAGCGTTTCTATCGTATTCGACCTAGTGTGCGTTATGGATTCAGTAATGAAAGATTAAATATCAAACTCAACCTCCAATACCATTTTAATCAAAAAAAATTCTCATCAGTGGAGATGACATTTGGCAGGTATGTTTCCCAGCTGAACCCCGAAGCAATAAGCCCATTGATCAATACCTTCGAAACGCTGGTTCGAGGTAAAAACCACATGAAATTATATGGCAAAAACTTTTGGGAAGGGCAATATAGAAGTGAATTGACCAATGGGATTATGTTGACCACCAATTTGATATATGAAGATCGTAGCGAGCTTCCCAATACCAGTAACTATTCTTTTAGGGATGTAGACAAAAGAGATTTCACACCTAATAGGCCTGATAATCTTGGCACAGCCAGTACGGCTTTTCCAGATCACCAGGCGTTAAAGATGTCTATTCAGATGCGGTTCATTTTTGATCAGAAGTATATTTCCCGGCCCCATCGTAAGATTATATATGAGACTAAGCTTCCTGTCATTTTTGCGAAGTTGACCAGGGGTTTTGATTTACTAGGCTCTGACGTGAACTATAATGAAATCAAATTTTGGATCAACGATAGATGGGACCTGGGTTTGGTTGGAAAGTCTCAGATTCAAGTTGAAACAGGATTTTTCTTCGGAGAAGACGAATTACAATTTCCGGATTTTATACATTTTGATGGCAATCGCACCTACTTCGCTCAGTACAACATCAATCGATTCCAGTTATTGGACTATTACCTGTTTAGCACCAACGATAAATATTTTGCCGGTCATATGGAGCATCATTTTAATGGCTTTCTTTTCAACAAAATTCCTCTTTTGAGGAAATTAAAGCTCCAGGGGGTTGCTTCATTGCATTATCTGAAAATACCAGAATTAGATAGTTACATGGAGTTGGGATTCGGGATTGAACACATCTTCAAAGTGGCCAGGATTGATTTTTTCACTAGTGTATTGGACGTTAGAAGAAGTAGTGTAAGAGTTGGTATTGGGTTTTAATATTCTACTCTGAGATTCTTCGGTTTCCTTCTCCATCTCTTGAGTCTCTGAAAAAGGGACAATTTGGTCTTATTACTACCCTTTCATGAAGGAATTCCACCGAAAGCGGTTGACTGAAGAATCTTAGGCCCTGGGAAATCAGATGTCAATCTGATAAAAATGATCCACTGTAGACGAGGTAATGTATTTTCCATCCCATCACGGATATGAGCTTCATTCCATTTCTCCAGCAAAACCTTCAGGCTCTCCTCATTATCCCAATGTGTAATCATCAAATACTGATTGGGATTCCACAGTGACGGTTTACCAATTTCAAGTGACGGAAGCTTTTGAAAGGTTTTTACGAGAGGGACAGATATCCTGGATTGAAAGTTTATCCTTGTCGTTGTGGACACAATTTACTGTATAAAAGGGTGCATTTACTTTGCAAATAGGAAATAAATATATTTATTTGTTTTGCTTTTAGGAAAATAATAAGAATATGAAGATTGGAGCATTCGAAGAATTGGTTCTACTGGCTGTAGGCTCATTAGGGGAAAACGCCTATGGGGTTGCTGTTAAGGAGCTGCTTGCTGACAAGACGGGAAAAATCCCGAGCATTGGTGCGCTACACTCTGCGTTGTACCGGCTTGAAGATAAGGGTTGTCTATTGTCGTCTGAGGGTGGTGCCACCTCTGAACGTGGCGGGCGTCGCAAGAAATTTTATTTGCTCACTGCGGCAGGACGTAATACGCTGGTTGAGGTCAATAGATTAAGAATTGAATTCTCAAAAAATATTGAAGGACTGAATTTAAGCCTGGATGAATCCTGAAAAACGATTTCATGTAGCTAGCCCACCTCGGTGGGTTGATCGCATCTTGCAATGGTTTTGTGCCGAAGAGGTCATCGAAACCCTGCAGGGTGATTTACATGAACTCCATAGAAAAAGAGCACAGTCTCACAGCAAGTTCAAGGCAGATTTTTATTTCATCCTGGAGGTGCTCGACGTCTGTCGCCTTTTTGCATTAAAAAGAAAATCAAGGTCAAACTCAAACTATACTGCAATGTTCAAAAACTACTTTAAAGTCGCCTGGAGAAATCTGTTCAAGTACAAGATGTACTCTAGTCTTAAAATTGGTGGATTTGCCATTGGGATCAGTGCTTTTTTACTGATCTCCTTGTTCGTTAAGGACGAGCTCAGTTATGATAAGAATTATAAAAATGGGCATAGAATTTATCGTGTTTTAAACGTTTCAAGTGACCCAAGTGACCCCGGAAAGGGCACCGCTTTTCCGGCTGAAATTGCCGCCGTGATCAGAGATAATTTTCCAGAAGTAGAGAAAGCAGGACGAATAATTCCTTACCCTGGTTGGTGGGACTCAGGAAATAATCAGTTTAGAAGAGAAGATCAGAAACAAAATACTTATGAGGAGGGATTTGCATACCTTGATCAGGATCTGCTGGAAATACTTGAAATACCAATGGTTTACGGAGACCGAACTCGTGCTTTGGAGAAGCCCAACAGTATGGTAATATCCAAGAGTAAGGCCGATAAGTATTTCCCGGGTGAAGATCCTGTAGGTCAAACTATTATCCTCAATGAGGACGAGTCCACACCCTTCTTGATTGGTGGTGTCATGGAAGATTTTCACACCAATGCACATTTGCAATTCGATTTCTTCATCACTTTGACGGGGAAAGAGTTTTGGCCGGGAGAACAAACCAATTGGTGTTGCTGGAATTACAATCCATATCTACTGGTTAAAGAAGGAACAGACCCAGGGGATTTAGAGGATAAACTATTGTTAATAAGGGATAATTTCATAGTCAAATATGCCCTAGAACAAGGAGACAAAAGAGCTGAAGAGACCAAGCAATATTTTTCTTTAGAGCTTCAACCAGTTAGTGACATCCATCTGAAATCGGCGGATATTCATGATGCTGTAACCAGGGGGGATATTCGAATAGTTTGGCTATTTGTGGCGATTGCTGGATTTGTACTCCTACTAGGATGCATCAATTTTATCAACTTATCAACAGCAAAATCTGCTAACCGGGCAAAAGAAGTAGGGCTTAGAAAAGTTGTGGGCTCAAGAAGATGGCACCTAGTCCAACAGTTTTTATCCGAATCCATGATGTTCAGTGCAATATCCGTAATCATTGGTCTCCTATTGGCATGGATTATGCTGCCGTTTTTTAATCTGCTATCTGGCAAAATCTTGTTTATCCCGTGGATGGCATATTGGTTTGCTCCTCTGATTCTTATATTCATTATGTTCATTGGACTACTCGCTGGATTATATCCCTCCTTATATTTATCGGCATTCAGACCAATTGATGTTCTGAAGGGGAGTCTAAGTCAGGGGAGTAAAAGCTCAAAACTAAGAGCAGCCATGGTGATTTTTCAGTTTACTACCTCCATAGTACTTATTGTTGGCGCTTTTATGGTACACAGACAGATGGATTTCATCCTTAACAAAAAGCTCGGATTTGATAAGGAGCAAGTTCTGATGATTCAGGGTACCAATACCCTTGGAGACAAACTACCGGTTTTTAAAGATGAACTGCTGACATTATCACAAGTACAAAACGCCTCGGTTAGTGATTATTTACCCGTCACAGGGACGAAACGTGATGGAAACTCTTTTTGGAAAGATGGAAGAAGCAAGATGGACGAGGGAATTAATGCGCAGCGATGGTATGTCGATGGAGATTACATCGATACCATGGGAATTAAATTGTTGGAGGGAAGGGGCTTTTCAGATATGGCTTCCGACTCTTCAGCTATTATCATCAACCAGACCATGGTAAAGAAACTAAAGTTAGAGAATCCGGTGGGGGCAAAAATTATGAATTGGCAGACTTGGAATGTAATCGGAGTCATTGAAGATTTTCATTTTCAATCGATGAAAAAAGAGGAAATTGGTGCATTAAGCCTGGTTCGAGGAAATTTTGGATCAGTTTTATCTGTGAAATTGAGGACTATTGATATGGTTGGTACTATGCAGTCGGTTAACAGTGTATGGGAAGAATTCATGCCCAATCAGCATATTCGTTACACTTTTTTGGACGACAACTTCACCCAGATGTATGGTGATGTCAAAAGAACGGCAAATGTATTTACCGCTTTTTCAGTTTTGGCCATCATCGTTGCCAGCCTGGGATTGTTTGGACTTTCAGCATTCATGGTAGAACAGCGAGGAAAAGAAATCAGCATTCGCAAAGTGCTGGGTGCCTCTTTCCAGGTAATTTTTCAAATTCTGACACTGAATTTTCTTAAGATGATTGTCATTTCCCTGGTCATTGCAGTTCCTCTTGGTTATTTGATCATGGAAGAGTGGCTGGCTGGATTTAAATACAGAATACCTATCGGTTGGGAGGTATTTGCCATCGCTGGAATTATGGTTTTATTCATTGCCATGGCCACTGTGAGTTATGAATCAATAAGGGCAGCAGTAGTAAATCCAACAAAAGGACTACGATCAGACTAACCTTGTAACCATTTTAAATTATCCCGGTTATCCCTCTACTAATGGAGGTTTCTGAACCCTTATTATAAAGATTACGTTTAGGACTTAAATATTTTAATTACTTTTAGGACTAAAATAATCTTATGGGTAAATATTCAATCGGAGAATTCGAAGAAGTGGTGTTGTTGGCGGTGGCCATACTTTTTGAGAATGCTTATGGCATCTCTATCAAAAAAGAGATTGAAAATAGGTTGGACCGGAAAGTTAGTGTAGGCGCCATGCGAACTGCCCTCAATCGATTAGAAGACAAAGGCTATTTGGAGTCTGAATTTGGAGAGGCAACAGCGATACGGGGAGGTAAGAGAAAGCGCTTTTTTAAGGTGACTCCTTACGGCAAAATGGCGCTGGAAAAAGTGATGGAAACCAGGAAGCAATTGTGGGAAGCAATTCCCGCTATCGCCTTTGACTTCAAATTTGTATGAATCCGCAGGCCAATCTTACGCCACCAAAGATCCCGCTCAAGTTCCTTAGATGGTTCTGCAATGATAATTTGATTGAGGATGTGGAAGGAGATCTGTCCGAATTATTTAATGCCCGTAGGAATCAAAATCAGGCTTGGGCCAGGCTACTTTTTACCGTGGATGTGCTTCTCCTCTTTCGTCCCGGGATTGTTAGAAATTTTCAATTCGCGCTGCGACTAATAAAATATGCCATGTTAAGAAACTACTTTAAAATCGCCATCAGGAATTCATTCCGGCATAAAGGTTATGCCTTACTCAACCTGTTAGGACTGGTGGTAGGAATTGCCTCCAGTATTCTCATCCTTTTGTGGGTTGATAATGAAGTTGGCATGGATAAATTTCATGTCAATGGAGACAAAATTTACCAGGTTTTCAGGAACATGAAACAGTCCAACGGAGTAGTTACGACAACAGGTACCGTACCCAAACCGCTGGGCGACCTTGTGATGGCTGAATATCCGGAAGTGAGCGAAGTGGCCAGAATAAGTTGGCCGGTAGATTTAAATATCGGTATTGCAGAAGATGTAGCGGAGGAAGAGGGCAGGTTCGCTTCAAAGAATTTTTTGTCTCTATTTTCGTTTCAGCTAGTTGCCGGGGATAAAAACAACGCCTTAAATGAATTAAATTCAATTCTTATTTCGCAAACTGTTGCCGGGAAATATTTTGGAGATAACTGGGAGAATGCGTTGAGTCATAGCCTGCGGGTTGATGACCAATATGATGTTATTGTTACCGGTGTTTTTGAAGACATTGGGGATAATTCCACCCTGGATTTTGACTTTATTCTCTCCACTCAGGCATTCTTTAACCTGAATGAATGGGTAAATGATTGGGGCAACGGAAGTTTCTACACCTTTCTGTCCATTGATGATAGTGAAAAAGCCCGCATTGTTGGGAGTCGTATTTTTAATGAAATAAATGACCACACGGAGGGGAACTCAAATGCAGGAGATGAGACAGTCATTCTACATAAATTCGAGGACACTTACCTTCACTCCAATTTCGACAATGGCGTAGTGTCTGGTGGCAGAATTGATTATGTAAACATCATGACCGTGGTTGCCATATTTCTCCTGGTTGTTGCTTGTATCAACTTCATGAATCTTACTACTGCTCAATCGAACAAGAGGGCTAAAGAAATTGGATTAAGAAAAGTGATGGGTGCCCAAAAGAGAGCGATTAGTACACAATTTTTCTTCGAGGCTTTTCTCTTCACAACTATAGCAGTGTTACTATCTGTGTTGGTGGTGATGTTAGTGCTACCGGCTTTTAATAATCTGGTGGATAAATCACTGTTCATAGATTTTACTGAACTAAAAACATGGTATTTCCTGGGAGGAGTGACCGTAGTAATGGGCTTTTTGTCAGGCACCTACCCGGCGATCCTACTGCCGGCTTTCAATCTTATCGAGTCTTCCAAGGGTGGCATCAAACAACCAGCATTTACAGCCTACCTCAGAAAAGGGCTGGTCATATTTCAGTTTGCCATTTCGACCTTGTTAATCATTGGGACATCGGTTATCTACAAGCAGATAGACTACATCCTCACTAAAGATCTTGGCATCGATAAAGAAAACCTGGTGGCGGTGAGAATGGAAGGAGACCTTTCCAAGCGACTTGAAACCTATAAGACTGAGCTATCGAGAATCCCCGAAATTACTGCTGTATCGGCAGCTTCCGGCAACCCTATTAATTATGGGAGATCTACCAGCTCGGCTAGTTGGGAAGGGAAAGATCCAACAGAAGGTTATGAAGTCAAGGTAATTCTTTCGGATGAGGATTTTATTGAAACGATGGGAATGGAGATGCTATCAGGAAGGTCATTCTCCAAACAACTAACTGACTCTACGAATTTCATTATCAATGAGGCAGCTTCAAAACTTATAGGTTTTGATGACCCCTTGGAAAAAGATCTATCATTTTGGGGAATTGATGGTAAGATTATTGGTGTGGTAAAGAATTTTAATTCCAGTGATTTGTACGAACCTATTGCTCCGTTAATTATTACCTGCGTAGATCCCAGTCGGTCGTCAATTGCCTTAATTAGAATTGAGGGAAACATCGGGGAAGCCCTCATTGCCATTGAAGAAGTCACGCAAAAACTGAATCCAGGTGCTGATTTTGATTACCAATTCATTGATCAGGCTTATGCCGACATTTATGAGAATGAATTGACGGTTAGTGCACTCGCTACAATATTTGCAGTGATTTCCATACTAATATCCTGCTTAGGACTATTGGGTTTAGCCTCTTATTCTGCCGAACAGCGCTCCAGGGAAATAGGGGTAAGAAAAGTTCATGGAGCGTCGGTATCTCAGATTTTAATACTACTCTCAAAAGATTATTCAAGGCTTATGATCCTGGCCTTTGTACTTGCAGTTCCATTCGGTTATTACCTAACTCAGAATTGGTTGGACAACTTTGAATTCCGAACAGCTCTTGACCCATTCCTTTTCATCCTGGCTGGGGTAATTACGTTTGTCATTGGGGTTTTAACAGTAGCTGCCAAATCGTATCAGGCAGCTACAGTAAACCCCGTTAATTCATTAAAACATGAATAGATACTAGAGCTTGATATTGCTGAGATAGTCCATATTGTACTTCATACTCGCTGCCGGATTATTTTGATATTCTTCTTGCTCAACAAATATGTACTTAACTCCTGAACTCGCTCTATTCTTTAGCATAGTTGCAATATCAAGACCACCCTTACCAAATTCAGTGCTTTCTTTTTTGGCCATATCCATATCTTTCAAGTGCCAGCAGGGAAAACGGCCAGGGTATTTTTCAAAATAATCGAGGGGGTTTTTACCTCCAACAATTACCCAACCAAGGTCCAGTTCCATGTGTACCAGGTTAGCGTTAGTATTATCCATTAAAACATCATAAAGAACTTGTCCATTCTCTGATTCGAATTCGTAGGCATGGTTGTGATAACCAAATTTGAGATTCATCTTCTTACAATCTTCTCCAGCCTGGTTGAATATATTCGCTACTTTTTTGTAATTGTCTACCGACTGCTCCTTACTGGGCATTGTAGAGCAAATGACGTACTCCTGACCTGAAGCTGCCGCTTCATCTAGAGTCTGTTGCCAATTGTCATCAATGTGAACATGTCCGCTTCTTAGGGTCATGCCCAGTTCTCCACAGGCAGATTTCATCTCTGTTGGAGTTAGCCCATAGTAATGCCCCTTGTCACTGCGGGCAGATTCAATCTGCTTGAAACCGAGGTCGGCAATTAATTTAAGAGTCCCTTTTGCATCTTCAGCCATTTGGTCTCGGAATGTGTAAAGCTGAATTCCGAGGTTGTCCAATTTTTCGCCAGCATTCATGCAGGAGGGCAATATCATAGAGCCCGCCAGTAGCGTGCCGGATTGGATAACGAATTTTCTTCTATTGGTCATAGGATAGTTGGAGTTTTATGGTGAGAATGTCGAATTTACTATTCATCCCGATAAGTGTATGGCTTTATTGGGTTATTTATAATTCTAACTTGCATATTTTATAAATGGACAATCGAGCGATGCAATATGAAGTAAATACTCCAACCGAATATATGGACACTATTGAAAATGATTGGAGGAAAGAGAAGATTGTGGAATTGAGAGCCATGATTAAAGCGAAAGTTCCTGGTGTCAACGAGGGCATCAATTACAAAATGTTAAGCTATCGCCAAGGAGAGGAAATTATTTTTCACCTCAACGCTCAAAAAAAATATGTCTGTTTGTATGTTGGCAATATAACTAAAATAGACCCTAATGGTGTTTTACTTAATGGGTTGAACCTTGGAAAAGGATGCATTCGATTCAAAAAGTCCGACTCCATTCATCGAACCAGGGTTGATGAATTTATAGAAGAAGTAGCAAAAATTTGGAAACAGGGTGGAGATATAAGCTGTTAGTTTATAGCTAATAAATAAACTTTGTTATCTGTACCTTTGAAGGATAAGACTCCTAACGGACGATTAATAAAAGTTCAAACATCCCATGAAAAGACCAGAAGATTTAAAGGAGATTGTAAAAAAGAAATACAGTCAGATAGCCGAGCAGGACAAGTCAGTAAATGCAGCGTCATGTTGCGGTGCCACTACTTCGTCTAACAAGGTTTACAATATCATGATGGAAGACTATTCTGACCTGGAGGGGTATGCAGAGGATGCCGACCTGGGTCTTGGCTGTGGTTTACCGACCCAGTTCGCACATATCCATCAAGGGGATACTGTGATAGACTTAGGCTCGGGAGCGGGAAACGACTGCTTTGTAGCCAGGCATGAAACGGGAGTGGAAGGAAAAGTAATTGGAATTGATTTTACACCAGCGATGCTTCAAAAAGCAAGGGAGAATGCCGAGAAATTGGGATTTAACAATGTTGAGTTCAGGGAAGGCGATATAGATGATATGCCAGTAAATTCGGATGTTGCCGATGTAGTAGTCAGCAATTGTGTATTAAATCTTGTTCCCGAAAAGGACAAGGTAATAAAGGAGATTTTTAGGGTGTTAAAGCCAGGTGGCCATTTTAGTATATCCGATATTGTGCTAATAGGTCAGCTACCTGAAGCCCTGAAACAGGATGCCGAAATGTATGCTGGCTGCGTAGCCGGTGCCATTCAGAAAGAAGATTACTTAAATCATATTGACAGGGCTGGATTTAAGCATATTCAAATCCAAAAAGAAAAATTAATAACCATTCCCGAAGACATTCTTTCCAAATACTTGTCTGAAGCTGAAATCGAGCAATTTATCAAGGGTGAAACAGGCATATTCAGTATTTCGGTTTATGCTGAAAAACCAGGACAGCCATCGGAAAAACCAAAAATCAAGATTTCAGCGTTGCAGTCAAATAGTTGTGACCCTGGTTCGGGTTGTTGCTAAAATCGAGGGTTTATCATTAATGATTTCCGTCATATCGAACGGAAGTGAGATATCCCGTCAATCTTTAACCTCAATTGACGAGATTTCTCAGTCTTTCACCCTCCGAAATGTAGTATTGTTGTAATTACCGCTCTTTTTAACGCAGGCTTAAGTTTGTAACTTAAGCCTCTCCAAAGTACCGTGACCATCACTTTAATCCATACCACTTATCCCCCTGATCCTTAGATTGTTCAATAAAGCGGAAAATTTTAAATTTTATAAACTTGCTATAATTATATTTTTTCCAATAATTTTAACATTCCAACGAACGTTATCTTTTCATGCCTTTACAACCAGTTACCGGTGTTCTCGGAACAAAGCGGGCGGCACATTTTCTACGCAGGGCGGCTTTCGGAGGCACCAAAGCCGAGATAGATCAGTTTGCGACACTAACAGCCGCAGAGGCCATAAGCCAACTATATCCTGGCAATTTACCTGACCCCATTTTGCCGCTTGATCCATTAACTGGGCTGGAATGGGTGACCAATGCAAGTGAAGAGAGTGACGATGTGCTTGGTCGTTACTTCAAAGGTTGGTTTGTCGGTCAGATGTTAGGTGCAGGAGTGGCTGGGGGAACAAAATTGGCCTTTGCAGCTCGTGAGAAGGTTACACTTTTCCTGCACACCCATTTTACTACCAAAGAATCGAAAGTCAGCAATAGTCGATCGCTCTATTATCAGAATCAACTTTTTCGTTTGTTCGCTCTGGATAAAGACAAAGATGCAGAGTTCAATTTTAGGTCATTGAGTACTAAACTGTGTGTGGATAATGCCATGCTTACCTTTTTGGATGGCCGGGAGAATGTTAAAGGAAACCCCAATGAGAACTTTGGCCGAGAGAATTTCGAATTGTACAGCATCGGTCGTGGCCTGGAAGGGACATTACCTCCGCTAAATGAACCGGGTGACTATTTCAATTTCAAGGAGCAGGATGTACAAGCCGCAGCTCGTGTACTAACCGGCTTTCAGGTAGATGATGAATTTTTGACCATAGATGAGGAGACTGGCCTTCCTCGTGGCAGAGCACGCGGAGGTGATGAGGCAGATCAACATGATGTGGATGTTAAACAACTCAGTGAACGTTTTGGTAACGTCCAGATTGCTCCCGATGCCGCTTTAGTAGCAGACCCATTGGTAACAGCCGAAGCAGTAGCTCTGGATGAGATCAGGCAATTGATTGACGTCATCTATTCGAGGGAGGAAACAGCCCGTCACCTCTGCCGCAGAATCTACCGGTATTTTGTCTACCACAGCATTCCTCAGCCATTAGATGATGACATTATCGCCAATATGGCGGATACTTTTATTTCCTCAGGATTTAAGTTGCAGGCGGTTATTGAGGACCTGCTGGGGAGTCAGCATTTTTTCGAAGGCAATGCCGGGCCTGATGACAATAGTTTTGGGAGCATTATCAAATCCCCGCTCGATCTGGTTGTGGGAACGGTCAATTTCCTTGAGATTACCATTCCCGATTACCAAACAGACACAGCGGCCTTTTATGAGTTCATGGGGAATCTCCTGGGAGAAATGAGTGACCAGGGGCTTGATCTATATGAACCTTTCGAAGTGGCCGGATATTCAGCTTATCACCAGTTTCCCATCTATAACCGGAACTGGATCTCTACCAATTACCTGACCAGGCGTTATCGGTTTGCCCAGCGACTATTGGAGGGTGACATGATGAACATGGAAGGGGTTGATTTAATTGCCTTCGTACAATCGAGGTTTGACAATGCCACGGCCGGGAACGCCGAGTCTTTAATCATTGCTTTGTCAGCTTATTTGTTGCCTGCCAATGAAAACCTCACCTTTTCTGATGACGATACCTCCGAATTGACCCAGGAACGGCTCAATTATTTCAAAGTAGCTTTTTTGTTTACCCCCCAGATCGATGAAGACCCATTGGGTGCCTGGACTTTCCGGTGGAATAACCCGGTTGATCCTGAAGTAACAGGAAACCAGCTTAAAAATCTTTTTAATGCGATGTTGCAATCGCCGGAATACCAACTGATGTAATCATGAAGCGAAGAAACTTTATTAGAAAAGTGCCCCTGGTGGCTGGTGTTCCTTTCGCAGTGGGTGGAGTGCCTGTCAAACTTTTTGCAGGAGAAACTCCCATCACTCGGATGGCTCAGCAAAGCACCAATGACAAGGTAATAGTTATCCTTCAAATGCATGGCGGTAATGACGGGCTCAATTCGGTGATTCCAGTGGAGCAATATGATACCTACTACAGTCGGCGGGCCAATATTGCTATACCGGCTAAGAATGGAGTTCGAAGAATGATTGAGTTAGATCACACCTTGCCAACTCCCGATCAGGTGGGATTACACCCAGACCTGCTGGACATGAAGGAGCTCTATGACCAAGGAAGAATGAAGATCATTCAGGGCGTTTCTTATGAACGCAATAATGGTTCACACTTCAGGGGTCGTGACATCTGGTTTATGGGTGGCGGATTTGATGATTTTTTCTCCTCAGGATGGGTGGGTCGTTATTTACAGCAGGAATTTGCGCCACTTACCTATCCCGATGCTTTTCCCAATGAAAATATGTTGGACCCATTGGCCATTGAGATGGGAAATGACGTTTCATTGATCTTCCATCAGGCAGGCAATATTCCTACCTCCATTTCTTTGGGCAGTGATCCGGAAAGTTTAGCCAATCTGATTGATCAACTGGAAGGTTTTGAAGATGAAGGTCTTGATCCCAGGGGAAGACCACCCGAGTTCCTTAACAATTCTCCTTATGGGAAAGAGTTGAATTGGATTTTGAATCTGGAGGACAAATCCGAAGAATACGCAGCACGATTGGTACAGGTTTTCCAGGCTTCCTCGCCATCTTCAGTCACTTACCCGGAGCGTTACCCTTTCAATGCCCCAAAGGGGAGCTTAAGAAATGGCCTTTCCGGACAATTGCAATTGGTGGCTCGACTTCTGGATGGTGGCGGTGCCGGACAAGGTGTAAAAACTAAGGTGTTTTTGCTTAAAATCGGAGGATTTGATACTCATGCCGGACAAGTGGAAAGCTATGACTCTACCATGGGCGTTCATGCTGCCCGAATGTATCACATTGCATCGGCGATGAAAGCTTTCCAGGCGGATTTGCGAAGCAGAGGCATGGAAGATAAAGTATTAACCCTAACCACTTCGGAGTTCGGTAGACGAATAGCCTCTAATGGTAGTTTCGGTACTGACCACGGCACGGGAGCACCTATGTTCCTGTTTGGAAGGGGTGTTGACCCGGGAGTATTGGGGACCAATCCGGATATGAACAATAACAATGTGGCCATGCAATTTGACTACCGCCGCATCTATGCCAACTTGTTACAGGACTGGATGGGGGTGGATAAAGATGTAATTACTAATGAAATCTTTTTTGGTAATTACATTGATGGAACTGCTTCTGATGGAACGCCCTATGAACCTTTGGCCATTGCCGACCAGGGTTTCCTCACTTCAGCCGATACCTTCATGTCCAAGCGCTTTAAGCTCAATGACTGCTATCCCAATCCAGCAAAAGATAAAACTACCATTACTTACCAGGTCAATAGTGTCTTGCAGGTGAAAATCTCCTTGTTAGATATGAAAGGTAATCTGGTTCGCCTACTCGTGGATGAGCAACAAACACCAGGTGAACAAAAGGTTGAAGTGAACCTTACTGATTTATCGGACGGTATTTACCTCTATCGAATGGAGACGGGTATTATGAATGAAACCAAGAAACTGGTGATCAAAAACTGACCTATGAAACACAAATTCTACCTGATCATTGTTTTATCACTGGTGAGCCTGGCTGCACAAAGCCAGGACCGATCGAAAAAATTGTTTCCGAAGG
This sequence comes from Cytophagales bacterium, assembly GCA_029262955.1. Lineage (GTDB taxonomy): Bacteria > Bacteroidota > Bacteroidia > Cytophagales > Cyclobacteriaceae > JAJCYL01. Next base: position 18,031 of record JAJCYL010000649.1, read on the forward strand.
CCAAAAAGACCGGCCAGGCCAAAGTGGGAGATACGTTTCTGAAACAACAATGGTATTTGGGATTGCGCTGGGGCGTCAACCTCACCAGGGCTGTTCCGGAGGATCGTTTCTCAACCATTAGCCCCCTGAATTTTGAAGAGGAAGAAACCGAAAAAGACTACCAGGATTATAACAAACTCGGGGTCCAGATTGGATTGGATTTCACATATGCTTTTAGCAATTTGGCCATTAGCTTGCAGCCCACATACATTCGGGAACGGTTCAGTTATAGCAACCAATTTGCCTGGCAGGATGGCGGCAGTACCGGAGCTTCACTAAATCTTGACCTCGACCAGGACAATGAACTGGAGTATTTTGAGCTACCAATTTCGGTGAAATACCAGTTTTTGGAAGGACCGTTTAAACCATTTGTTCAGGCAGGTGGCTATTATGGTTTTTTGGTGAATGCAAACAAGTCAGTGAAGTTTAGCGGTACCGATACCGCCTCCGGGGGTGAGAACACTTTTGAACGGGAAGAATTTTCTGTGGGCGCTTCAGATCTTTTTCTTACTTCACAAGCTGGTGTGTTTGGCGGACTAGGCTTTCATTATGACCCTGGGAATATCCGACTTACGTTTGACATCATTTACCGCTATGGCCTGCACAACATCACCGATAAAGCCAACCGCTACTCGGAGAACCGTTTGGTTGGGGTGGGTGATGTACTGGACGACCTGAGCTTGCGCAACATCAGTGTCAACCTCGGAGTACTCTTTCCGCTTCGTTTCCTGAGTACCACTTTTAAATCCAACGGCTAAATGAGATACCTAACTACCCTATTATTGGCTTTTATCTTGCTTGCCGGCTGTGACATCAGGGACAATGACATTGAGCCGTCGGAGAGTTTTTTCCGCATCTATGACAATAACCAGTTTGATACCTCCTTCTTACCACTGGATGTTATCCAGACTTCGAATGAAGGGTACCTGATTATTTCGGGTACACGACTGGAATCGACAGATTTTGTGGGCGTAAATATCATTACCACAGATAAGGCCGGTAATTTTTTAGATGAAGTGGCATTAGCACCCAATTTTGTTCACCCGGTAGCAGATTGGATGGCCATTGATAGCACTTATTATTTCTTTTGTATGGATGATGCGTCCCTTCAGACGCAATTATTTAGTGTAGATGCTGATGGCACCCTGGCTGATCCCATTCCGGTTGGTGTGACTATGCCACAGCATGCTTCCTTAGATGGACAGGAGTTTATTCTTTCCAGTTATGACAACGAGAACCGGGCCACCCTCCTGTCTACGGTTTCAGTAGATGGCAGTATTACCGCCAGTGCTTCTTTCCTTATTGGTGATGGCGAAGGTGTAGAGGAGCCGGTAATTGATCACTACACCCGCACAGGCAGGCAATTTCCTTTCATGACCGGCAGATTGGACAATGGCATTTATTATTTCAATGGATTTTTCAATTTCACTTTGTCGCTCGTCTTTACTGACTTAAGTGAGGCAACAGGGGTCGTTCAAGGACAACAGGAAAATGGAGGCTTGAGTGCATTAATGCCACTAAGTGGTGGTCAGTTTGCAGCAGCCCGATTCAACTTTGGTGACAACTATGTGCTCCCTAATGCTGCATTAAATACCTCTGGTCTTTCTTCTTCAGCAGATTTGGCAGGCAATCCGATATTGGAATTGGTTCCCGATGCAGATGTCTACATTGAGCGAATGACTATTGATGAACAACCGGTGTTGGTTTATGCCAGCACCACCAAAAACGGGCAAGTGATCATACTCCTGTATGACGAAACCGATGGTGCCTGGTTGGGCACCGATTACCTGGGCTTTTCCAATCCTTTTGAGGTGCGAGCCATTCATGAGACTGTTGATGGCGGTCTGGCTGTCTTAGCCCAAACTTCTATGGTGGGCCGTTTCCCCCGATCGAGCTTGTTTAAGTTATCGGCCAAGGAGTTGAAGGGGATGATTGTCGTGGACTAATTAGTAAGACACAAGTCTGTGTTTGGGCATCCTCCCTTTAGGGAATAAAAGGGTGGCGATGCTGTTTTAAGAATGAGTTAACTTACACCAACCGTCATCCTCGAGAGCGCAGCGAGTCGGGGATCTCATGGCAGGTTCGTAAAATATTTCCTGATCCCCCCTACGCGGGGATGACGTATTAGTTGAAGGTAGAGCTGGGAATGGGGAGCAATATATTTAATAGTAGGTAGCGCAAGTCTGTGACTTACCAAGCAAAGAGCATGGACTATTCGTAAATTGAGATCCAAAAACAAAAGGGACTACCCCAACCGAATTACCGAGGAATGAAGGCCTATACCATCATACGTTCAGATGACCAATACCGCCAATACAGCGAGGATTATAAGCATTTGAGCGCTGAGTATAAAGTTAAGCCCAGCCAGGAGCTGTTGGACATAATTGATACCATCGATTTATTAATAGAAAAGTATGACGAACAGCATCCACAATTAAAAACAATTGATCCAATAGAACTGATACAATCATTAATGAAGGAGAACAATATAAATCAGCAGAAACTGGCCGATCTCCTACAAATCTCAAAAGGCCATCTTTCAGATATTCTGAATTATAAAAAAGGACTCTCTAAGAAAGTGATCCGTGCTTTATCACATCGATTTAAGTTAGAACAGGAGGTATTAAGTCAACCTTACAAATTTGGGTCTGATTTGGAAAATTGAGGAGTTTCAAAATTCATTGTTTTCAAGCTCTTCCCAGGTCTCCTGATAGCCCTACTCACCCTTTTGTTTCCTAAAGGTGACCATCCCTCAACAATATGGAGTCAGGGTTTGCCCCTTCATGGGTCAGGGGTGCGATGGCCTCAGCAAAGTAGTAACAAATCCCCTGAGAGATTCTTAAGTCCGGTTACGGGCAAGAAAGATCATTGTGGTGATTAAAAGGAATTGTCTTTAGACCTCAATTTCTGGTATTTTCCATCTTATGAAACCTTATTTCCTTCTAAACCGCTTGTAAAACACCATTAGTCCCGTAGCAGAGCCCATTAAAATGAATGCAGGAAAGACCGCTTCCCCATCATTTCCAGGGAAAACGTAGTAGTTGAGCAGAAAAGCGGTCAAAAATCCAAACCCTGCACCAAATAGAATGAGTCCCCATTTAATGCTGTTCAAAAAGAGCAGATCATCTTTAAAAAAGTCCGGATCCTTATCTTTCTCCAGCAACGCCATCTTTTCCTTATGGCGCAGCGTACTGGTTATATAAAAAACGGATACAACCAGTATTACGATACAAAACAGAATCAAAGCAAAAACGACACCTTCCATAATCTTTTAAGTTTGTTGCAAGTGAGACGGGATCAATGCCAATGGCGGTTACAAAAAAAAATAGTAACCTAGGTTGTTGCAATATACGTCATACCTCAAACCAAAAAAGTCAGATGACTTTTGAAGAATGTAGAACATTGACAAAAAAAAGGACTGTCGATAGAGTCATTGTCAAGTCTTTTGTCTTTGTTATTTGCTCTACTAATCTACCTATGACAAATGATGCTGATCTGATAAGGGAATATTTGCGGACGAAATCCTCCTCGGCAAGCTTTGCCTTTGTATCACGCCATCAGGACTCAGTTTTTGGATTGAGTTATAGCATCCTGAAACATCAGGAAGAAGCTGAAGAGGTTGCCCAGGATGCATTTCTTAAATTTTTTGATTCACTAGAGAAATTACGTGATGTTGAAAAGTTTAAATCGTGGCTCCTCAGCATTACTTATCGGACCGCGATTGACCAGTACAGGAAAAGAAAGCCACCCTCAAAAGAGCTAAACGAGGTTCCGGAAGACTATGTAATTGATGATTTTGATCCTCAAAAGATCATGCAGAAAAATCAACGAACTCATCTCTTAGAAACACTCTTTGACAGTTTGGATAAATTGGATGCCTCCATATTAACCCTTTATTATATTGAAGATATGTCGGTAAAAATGATTGCTGAAACACTGAATCAATCTGAAAGTAACACAAAGATCAGGTTAATGCGCTCACGAGAAATATTGCGCAAAAAAATGACGCCCGCTTATCGACAGGCACTAAAAAACTAATACCATGACGCATTTGACCACGGAACAACTACACGAATTGATTGACGGGAGCCTCTCTCTCGAAGACAGCGCCGCTCTTCAGGATCATATAAATCAATGCGCCACTTGCAGGGAAGATTTGCAGTATGCAAAGCTTCTGGAGCAGGATCTAAAAGTGGTGAAATCACCAGAGATGGCACCAGGGTTTGCTCTTCAGGTCGCCTACAAAACTAAGTTGAATGAGTCGACCAAAGTATTCAACCAAAGTCCTTTTAAGGTATTTCGATTCACTCTTTCGGTCTCTCTGGGAATCTGTATATTGGCTTTTGCGCTGCTGTTATGGCCCGTTGAGATGAGCCTTCCCAAGATCCAGGGACCGGGAGGCTTTTATTCAATTCTTGCTGTCATCTGCCTGTTGTTTGTTTTTACGTTGGACAAAATGCTGAATAGCCTCATGGGGAAAAAATTGTAACGGCAAAGGAGTGACCTCTCGTCTCATCTAAAAAAAGCATGAGAACGATATTGATATTACTCACCAGCGCCACACTATCAATGGCGCAGCAACAGCCAACCAAAGATTGGAAGGCTTACACCGACCCTTCAGAAGCGGGTTTTTCTACACAGAAATTAGCTAAAGCACAATTCTATTATGACTCGATTGGTTTTGGGGCTACGCTTATTATTCACAATGGAGCGGTTTTGGCTTCCTGGGGTGAAAACACGCGTCGATTCATGTTGGCCTCTATGCGCAAGAGCCTGCTCAGTGCGCTCATTGGCCAGGCAATCGATCAGAAGAAGCTAACCCTTGAGTCTACTTTAGCGGAATTGGGGATAGATGATAAAACTCCCCTTACTGATTCAGAGAAATCAGCAAAATTGAAAGACCTTTTGACCACCAGATCAGGGGTTTATTTGCCTTCCGCTTTTGAGTTCCAGGGATGGAAAGAACTTAAACCGGACCGTGGTAGCCATGAACCAGGCACTTTTTGGTATTATAACAATTGGGATTTCAATGCACTGTGTACCATTTATGAGCAGGCCACAGATCAGAAACTTTTTGAATCATTCCATAACAGAATTGCCGACCAGATTGGCATGCAGGACTTTCGAAGCAGTGATGGTATTTATTATTATGAACCAGAATCAATGCATCCGGCCTACTTGTTCAAAATGAGTAGCCGCGACCTGGCGAGGTTTGGGTTACTATATCTGAACAAGGGTGACTGGGGTGGTCATGAAATCTTACCGGCATCATGGATTGAACTAAGCACCAGGGCTCATGCCCAGGCATACAATGACTCATATGGCTATCTCTGGTGGACTAATTCAGTGCTTGATTTTCCGGCTTATTCAGCCAAAGGTGCTGGTCGACATACCCTGACCGTAATACCTGAATTGGATTTAGTGATTGTCATTAGAGCCAATGATTATACAGGCAGACCAATTAAAGGAAGGGAAAATGAAATGTTGGAGGAATTGATTGTGGAGGCAAAGACAGGCATTGGGGCAGAACAACCTTCTTTGGAGCCCATCACCTGGTTTGAGAAAAGGAATCCATCAGCAAAAACAAACGTTCATAAAATAAATCCAATTATCCCGGGTGATTACCAACATCCTCAATTTGGCAACCTGACTATCGAGCTGAATAATTCTCAATTGACATTGTTAGGCAAGCCGGCTCGATTTAACCTGATACCTATTGGGGAAAACCAATATTTTATTGAGGACATTGCCATCGAGGCTATTTTTGAGGTTGCCCCGGATACTAATACAAAGAACACTTCCCAAATGGCTGTCAAGCCAGGATCAAGGGAGCGGGTATTGATGTTTTATTATTAGATGTTGGGAACTGTATACCCCCAGATGTACCAGGTAGTGCCTGAATAATTTATTCGACAAGAGTTGGCACTGGTGGGGCCTTTTGGAGATCTCATGAAAAAGGAGGGCAGGTGGAATATGTCTGAGGATGAGCCCCGAAAGCTATCGGGGTGCCGTGTTGCCAGCTGATGGCATTGTGCGTAGGCATGTGGTTGAAACTCATGCGTTATTATTTCCCAAAGGGTTTTTGTTTCGTTTTGGCCACAAAAACGAAAGCTCTCCGGCAGGAGAAAAAGCAGCAGTACCTTACCTGGGGATCTTACGTCGCCAATACTACAGAAAGGCTCCTACCAATTATAGGAACGAAAAAAAGATCGTTCATTCCAGCGAAGGCGGGAATCTCCCGGATTTGGTGCTTCTAATGGAGATTCCTGCCTACGCAGGAATGACGGGTTTTCTTTTAGATTTTGTCATCGAAATTTTTGTGAGCATGGGTTTAACTCTCAAAAATGAAAGCCCTCCGGCAGGAGAAAGCACACATACCGGGGATATTCTTACGTCACCTACGCTACAGAAAGGCTCCTACCATTTATAGGAACGAAAAAAAGATCGTTCATTCCGGCGAAGGCGGGAATCTCCCGGATTTGGTGCTTCTAATGGAGATTCCTGCCTACGCAGGAATGACGGGTTTTCTTTTAGATTTTGTCATCGAAATTTTTGTGAGCATGGTTTGACTTTCAAA
>JAJCYL010000650.1 GCA_029262955.1 Cytophagales bacterium
AAGTTGATGGAGAGAACGGAACCGGTAATGATTGAAGAATCATTGGTTCACGAATTGGATCACCCGGAAAAAGAGGTAAAAATATTTGCCTATAGGAAGTTAAGGGAATTGGAATTATTTAGATCGTATGACAAGATCAAGGACATAGCTGGAAAGGAAAGTGATGAAGAAATTATTAAGGAAGCGGCTTTGTGCCTGAAAAATTTCAAGAAGGCTCAGGAATTTGAACTAACCGTTGAGAAAGTCAGAAAGCATGTCAGGTCTACTGACTATAAGGACAGGGTGTTTATTGCCCACGTTCTGAGAAAACTTGAAGATGAAAAGTACATCCCATTTATTGTGGAATTGTTACGAGATATTAATCCAAGTGTTAGGGGAGCGGCGATTATAACTGCGGGCACATTACATAGACCAGAATTGTGGCCAATTCTGGTAGAAAACTTATCAGTTAGCGCCTATAGTAATTCAGCAGATTCAGCCCTTATTGCGGCTGGTGAACCTGCATTTCACACCATCGACACCGCTTTCTATAAGACGAATCAATACCTTGAGACAATGATAAGGGTTGTTCAGATATTGGGAAGAATTGGAGGTAGGCGAGCAACTGATCTACTTTGGAAGAAAATTGAATTCCCGGATAGAAGAATCGTATCAAAGATTTTGTTATCTCTCAGTTATAATGGTTATCAGGCCAAAGATTTTCAGGCTGCCAGAATTAAGATCGCTGTTGAGGAAAGGATAGGGGATGTGGCTTGGAATATTTTGGCTCTTCAGTTTATTCCGGAGGACCATGATTTAGATTTTAAACTGAAAGAAGCTATCCAACAAGAGAACAAGCAAAACTATGACAACATATTTATGTTGTTAGCAATGATCTATGATTCTCAAAGTATTCAATTGATTAGAGAAAACTTGAGAATTGCCACCGTGGATAGTATAGCATTTGCGGTTGAGGCCCTGGATATTATCCTTGAAGATGAGCTCAAGCCAAAAATATTCCCAATTATGGATGAAATGAAAGACGAAGAACGGCTTTCACGATTACTTAATTTCTATCCTCCGGAAGAATTCTCATCATATTCGGATTTGTTGGTCCAAATCATCAATCGAGATTACAATCATATAAATCGGTGGACTAAAGCCTTGGCACTGTACAGGTTATCCTTCATTGAGGGAACGGAAGTCAGCAATGACTTGATTGCGAATTTATTTAACCCTGATCCAATGTTATTACAAACGGCAGCCTGGGTTATTTATACAATAAATAAGAATGAATACCACACGCAAACCAAGAGAATTAATGTTATTGTCAAGAAGGATTTAGACAAGCAAATATTACCACCTGTCTTTAGAGATGAGGATGAGGAATATCACCAGAAGAAATATCTACTGGAAAGAGCACTCATATTAAATGAACTTGATTTGTTCAAAGGTGTGTCAGGAGTCATTTTGGCTGATGTTGCAGAATGTATTGAAGAAATAATGCTTAAAGCAGATCATACCTTTATTGAGAAGGGAAATAACGGTAATGAGCCTATATATATTCTAATATCAGGAAAATTAAAAGTACATGATGGCGACAACGTATTACAGATTGTTGAGCCCACCACTATAGTTGGCGAAAAGCATATTGTAGCCTCCGATATTTTCGAATACTCCGTAACGACACTGGAGGAATCCATATTATTGGTGATTGCCAAAGACGATATGTACGACTTAATATCTAAAAATATTGAGTTGGTTGAAGCCTTCCTTGGTGTTATTGAAGATGAAAAAGAACGTATAGAAGTTGAAGAGGAACTTTATGTAAATCAAAACTTCTTCAATTAAGTCACTTTGGTTGCTCTAAGAAAATAGCCATAAACGTTTGAATTCCATCTATTAGATTTCCTATTCGTAAATTTTCGTTTGGGCTATGCTGGTTGTTGTCAGGGTTAACAAGAGGTACGATCACTGCAGGTATTTGGAGCTCGTTTATAAAACTTGCAATTGGAACTGTGCCACCCATTATTCTGATCTTAACAGGATCACTATTCCACCCTTTATTTATAGCTGATGAAAGCCACAGGCCGGTTGGTGAAGCCACGTCAGTTCTAAATGGTAATGTGGCTCCTCCTGTTTTGAAAGTTGCAATCAACGGGTATTCCAGTCTTTCTTCTTCCGTTGGTGCTCTATCCAGTAAATGATAACCCTTACCTGCAATATGCTCCTTAATTAAACTTTTTAATCGATCGGGATCACTCTCAGGAACAAGGCGGAGATCAATAGAGACAGTTGCCTCAGCAGGTACAATTGTTCGGGATTCCTTTCCTGTCCACGCAGCAGAGATGCCACGAACATTTAATGACGGGTACTGCAATGCTTCCTGGAGGTTTTGCCCCACTTTTTCGGGTTCGGCAATGCCTATGGTAGAATGAATTTTTTGTGGATCATCTGGAACTTTGGCGAGTAGCTGCTTTATCTCCGGGTCAAGTTGAATGCCATCATAGTACCCGTGAATCAAAACTTGACCTTCTTCATTTTTCATTGATGCCAGCAAATGAGACATTCTAAAAACGGGATTAGGTGCATAATTGCCGTAGTGTCCACTATGCTGATGATTTCTTGGGCCATAGACAGTGAGACTGATCGAAGTGTTGCCTCTACATCCAAATATTAAGGTCGGTTGACCGGAGAGATGCATGGGGCCATCATTAATAACCAGGTGATCTGCTCGTAATAAACTTTTGTATTTTTTTACAGCTGCGGTCAGATGCAGGCTGCCCTTTTCCTCTTCGCCATCTAATATGACTTTTATATTGACTTTAGGCTTTAGTTTGGCTTCTTTCATGGCATCAATTGCTTGCAGTAGCATTACAATTGGCCCTTTGTCATCACTGGATGAACGCCCGAAAATTCTCCAGTTTCTATCAATGTTTTTATTGAGGCTACTCCAATCGATGATATTCCATTGATTGCTGCTTTGCTCTTTTAGGACTGCGATGTATGGATCTTCTTGTTGCCATTTACTCCTGTCGATTGACTGTCCATCAAAATGCATATAGAATAGGATAGTGGGATAATTATCATTGGTTACAAATTCCGCATAGACTAATGGAGTGCGTTCGGTTTCCAGGACTTTAACCTCAAAACTCCTTTTAACGAAAGCTTTCTCCAGCCAATTGACATTTTTGAGAATGTCATCAGCATATAGTGCATCATTTGGTATGGCCATGAATTCTCGGAGTTCACTTATGGCACTAATGCTTTTGTCACTACTGAGCGTTGACAATTTTTCGGCCCGCTTTTGGGCGTTTGATGAAAATGTCAATACAATGAGTAGAAGAGTACAGATAACTTTCATGATTGAGGCTTTAGGGTATTAATTTGCTTATCCATATTATTGATTTACAAGTTGCGAATTAAATTTAAAAATCACGTTTCAACATTAGAGGATTTGCTGGCCGGTAAATTCCAGCTATCTCATCATAGTCTCTATGAGTTAAAGGTCATAAGTTTAATCGAGCATTGGGTTAAAGGTAAAGAGTCCTTTTTAATTTCTACATCAGGTTCAACCGGGAAACCCAAGCCAATTCAATTGCATCGAAATGATTTGATTGATAGTGCTGAAAGGACGATTGATTTTTTCCGGTTGGACGAGAATGACACTGGTTTGATCTGCCTGGATATTAACCAGATTGCAGGAATGATGATGTTAATAAGGGCTTTAGTGGCAGAAATGGATGTTATTATCCAGGAACCCAATTCAAATCCTTTCAGCCAAATTGAGAATGAATATTACCCGACTTTTACGGCCTTAGTACCTATGCAGCTTGATGAATGTTTGGCAGAATATGAAAAGGCACCTGAGAAATTCCGGAACCTTCGAGCTGTAATTGTTGGAGGGGCTCCAGTAAGCCATGGGCTTGCACTAAATTGTCAAAAATGTTCATTTCCCATTTATCAAACATTCGGAATGACCGAAACAATATCTCACATTGCTGTTAAGTTAATCAACGGTGTGAACCCCACAGATATTTACCATTTGCTTCCAGGATGGAATATTAAAACAGATAATGATAGCCGGTTAATGGTTAATAGTTCTACAAATTCTAAATGGATTCATACTAATGACATTGTAAAACTTGTAAACGATAGGTCGTTTCAATGGCTTGGGCGATCTGACAATGTGATTAACTCGGGAGGAGTAAAGATTCATCCAGAAGTTTTAGAATCTGAAATCCAAAAAACGCTTCATGAAAACAGCATAGACCGAAGATTCTTTGTTGCTGGTATGTCAGATGATAAGTTAGGTGAACGAATGATCCTGGTACTTGAGGGACCAGAAATTGAACAGAAAATGCTAAATATTTTTAAGAAGTCTTTACCCAGGTATACTGCACCGAAGGAAATACTTTGGTGTGACCAATTCCTGGAAACCGATTCCGGAAAAATCAGGAGACAGGCAACCTTAGACCGTCATCTTAACAGATAGAGTTTGCCAAAACCATTTTTAAACGCTTTGTCCGCCGATGTTGATCTCTTTTCCATCCGTTCACCGTTACTGCGTAGTATTACTCGATAGAGGTAGACACCGTTAGCAAGTTGATCTCCGAATTCATCCCTTCCATCCCAGGCAAAATCAGTTAAATTGTTACCGATATGAAGTGCTCCAAGTTCGTCTTGAGTTATTTCTCTCACAATTTTACCACTTACAGTCATTATTTGGATTTTGATCTGATCAGGAATTTCACTTCCGGTCAATGTAAACACGAATCTGGTACTGGTCGAAAAGGGATTTGGGTAGGGATAGAAATGTGTAATTGTTGATTCATTAATCACCTCAAAATTTATTTCATAAGCCTCAACTCCCGAGATGTTGCCGGTGAAATCAGACCCCTGTACTCTCAATCCATATATACCATCCTGCAAACCCTTTGGATTATACTCTATTTGAAAATCAGTGCTTTCGGATGCAGATGTAAGGATTATATCAGGGTTTGAGAAATTAACTCTTTGAAAATCGCAATCGGATCCGCAGGGTTGCTTGATTGATATTTCTACACCTGTGGTGTCTTGCTTAAACAGATAAGTGTTCTCGTCTAATAGCTTCACCAATATTCTTGGATTTGGTGAGACAATGTCCCCATCCAAGATATAGATACCATCAAAAGTAACGTCGAGGATAGGATTAGTTTTATCTGGATTGACCTGTAAAAAGTTATTTATATCTATTATGTTATTGTTAATGGTGACTTCAGGTAGCTCATTGGGGTTTACAAATACATTCAAATCATTCAAACCAGACTTCCCTAAGGTCTGGAGGTCAAAAGTAAAGACGGAAGAATCATTCGATATTATTGGTGGCAGTTTATTGGACACCAATGAATTCTCCCTCAGCGTCATATTAAATGAGGATAGATTTACGGGTATTGAGTCTGTGAAGTCAAGTTTTGAAATATTCTTAAAGAAATAATTGGTGAGAAGTGGTGCCCCCTCATCTCTTTCAACTGTGTTATTTCTATTAAGCAATGGGTCATTTGTCAAAAGAATCCCTTCTGGTACCCCCTCAAAAGTTAATTGCCATTTCTTGAGTTGAGAAGGAGTTGAGTTGGTGACGTTTTCCGTTCTGAAGAACAGCCTGATGAAGGGGTAGTCAGCGGCACTTATGCTTGAAACATCTTGATTGTCATTAAATAGATTAGACATTAATACACTCTCATTCCCACTTCTGTCAACACCAATTATATCATAAGAGAATGTATCAGTAGGCGGGACCGAAAAAGAGGCTTGTCTGAAGAATTCTTTCCACTGAGAGGCCGGGCCAATGCGAGATGTGGTTAATGATGCCGATGTGAAATTGCCCTTGAGCACTTCAATTAAACTAATAGATTCACTGGCCGAACCTGTGATTTCAAATGGTGCAGTTGCTGAGCCTTTCTTACCAAGTATAATAACCGGTTGACCGGTGGTCAAGCTGCTCAAGAATGCCGTAGATACTCCAATGGTGTTTAATTGAGTAAGGACCTCAGCGGGCCAATTTTCATATTGTAGCTCACCTATTGAGAATAACAATATGAAATCTCCGTCATTTACATTATCTATATAATCATTAAGTAACATGCTTGGACCACTGATTTCAGATTCAGTGAAATTGTTAATTATGAAAGGTGTACGACCGCATTTTTGAGGGTCAAAGCCAGAAGTATTTATACCGAAAATGAGATAGGCGAATAGGGAGGCCTTGTCAAAGGCAATGGCATTGATTGCATTAGATCGGCAAATAAAATTATTACTGCTTTGTTGTAAGAATTCCTGACTGTCTAAGTTAACGGATAGACTATCATAAAGAACGGGTGAGCCTGGAAAACGGGCTGTTCCATGAGTCTTAATTTGTGAGGGTAATTGAGTCTGAACGAAATCCCATTGGTTGGAGACCTCATTCTTCACCAGTCCGGTTGAGGTCAGAAGATCAAATTGATCAAACTTTGATTGCGCCCATCCATCCGGTGAATCAGGAATAAACGAGAAAGAACTCTCCGTAAAAACATCTTCCTCACCGGCCTTGATTTCCGAAAACTTCGTACGCCAGTAATAAACGATAGTGTCGTTTGAAATTACCGGTAAGTCAATTGTCCAGTCGGCCAATACTTTAAATTCGTTTGTCCTGGTTGTAAGAATTGGGCTATTGAAAGCTCTTGTAGTATCAAGTTCCAAAATAAATCCTCTCCTTTCTGAGAGCAGGTCCGATGATTGACTTATGAATCGAACCGAACTTTCTGACTCAATGCCAAAATTCTTTGGAAAAATATTAACTGTTGTACCTGAACTAATGAAGAAATCTGTAGATGCTATATTGTTGACTTCACTCAGTTCAGCAATTAAGTCCGTTTCATCGATGATTACCTCAAATCGATTGTTTCCAAAACCATTCTGATTGGTCAGTGATCTTACGGTTAGATTTACCGTATCCTGAAATTTTATTGGATTAAATTGCTCAGGACCAAACGTTTGAATGGTGCCATCGGTAAGGAATCTGTTGACCGTGACATCAACTGGAATTTTTGATGTCAGGCCAAAGTTTCTAATTATGACATTTACTGAAAATGAGTCAGTTAGTGCGGTAACAGGTTGTCCATCAAAAGAGGTGATTGAAATGTCATTCTCTGTCAAGGCGTAATCTGGTTCACTGGCGCCAAACAAGGTTGTTGCCGGATCGCCTTGAAGAATAAACTGCTGAACCTGTGCTCGCTGAATTGGACCATTAGAAAACTGTTGAATGTAACGATTACCAACCTCTCTTTTAATTTTTCCTATTGATTGAGAAATAAATAGCGAATCGCCATAGGCTACTTCATACATGAGATCAGTGTATCTTCTTAATTGAGTACTAAGTCCATTGTCACTATGGGCCATATAAGTAATTGAGCCTTTGTTTGGAGTTAATATCCAATCTTCTCCTAGTGAAAAGAAGGATCCAAAGACATCTCCAGCGTTACAACCATTGACTATTATAGAATTGTACAAGCCTTGGTTGTTGTACCCGAAACTGGGGTTAGATACTCTGCCTATGTCAATATCAGACCCATTAGGACCAGAATGCCCAAAGAAGGTGATTAACCCGACGCCATTATTCACAGCTTTCGATACATTGAATAACTCGATCGGGTTACTGGATTGCTTAGAGACTGTGGATACTTGGCCGCCTAAAAAATCATCTTCAGCAATCCCCTTGAAACCATCAACGCTTGATTTGAAGGAAACCAATTCTATTGGCGTGGTTCCACCACTTAAGTGGATTAGCCGTTTTCTCCACAAGTCATCAAAGGGGGTTCGTTCATACTCTATGAGCTTATCCAAATAACCCTGTACTTCATCTGGTGTTTTTGCCGTAATCCTTCCTATTGGTAAGGGAGCGGTCACATCGGTGCCATTCAGTCCGGCCAAAAGTGTTATATCTGAACCCGGAAAACCCATAGTAGGCACAAGGTGAGACAATCCATTTGCTTCCAGCGCTAATTTGGTTTGTCGGTCAGGATTGTTCGGTATGTCTAATGCTTCACCAATTATATATACATATTCAGGGCTACCATTTAGTAAAAGATAATTAACAAATCTCCTTATGGCCAAAGGTGAGGGCTCGCCATAGTTAAATTGATCGTAAAGGTTGACGATGTCTGTTACCAGTACTTTAAATGCTCCTCCTTCAGGGCTTTCACGGTAAATCTTATGTTCATTGACTGGGTCTGGTCCTCCAGAACTTGTGGGGAGCATTAAATCGGAGTGTGAAATGATGATATAGTTGCTTGCTGTCGGATCAATGTTCGTGAAATTGACAGGTTGAATTGAGAATGATGAAAGAGGGGAATTATAAGCAATTAAGGTCGTTCCTGAACTTGTCGAGGGGATAACGGCATCAAACTGATTAGCCGTCTGGTTAATGCCAATTCGCAATAAATTAGCTGGATCACTAATGTCATAAAGTCGAACATTTCCAGGGGACCCGCTTACGTCAATAAAGGATTTGTTCGACGGGTTTGACTGCAAATTGAACTGCTTACTGTTTTGGCTACCCATGTCCATAATTTGTGGAAAGTCGAGGTCAATGAAGGAAACAGCAATCCTATCTGCATCAGAACCAAACCCCAGGACATCCACTTTAACTATCAGGTCTCCTCCGGGGTCTATATCCGTCCATTCAACTTCCGATGCGAATAGGGAATTATCGTGTGCATTGAACTGAACATTTCCCAATAAACGCAGAGAGCCGGAGTTTGGTCCAACCATAATGTCAATATTGTGACCGAGGTTATTCCTACCGGCTAATAATACGCTGATATTTGGTTTTGGTCCTGTCGTGAAAGTTCCTGTATTGGTGAGTGTAAAGGTTGCACTATTGCCCTTACTAACGTCAGAGCCTGTCCAGCCCTCCCCAATGTCAAATTCGCTCAATAATACATTGCCACCCGAGTAAGTGGTTCCCGGGCTGTAATTATTTGTATTAAGAACAAGGTTTTCTTCCAGATGAAAGTCATCAGGAGGAATGGCAGTAACATTATTCTCAAAAAATGTACCAGCTCTTTTTCCGTTTTGAGGAGATAATTTCCAGGTAAAAAAATAGGCGGCACTGTCAGAGAATAAACTGTGTAGTGTGTGAGGTTGGGCAGCAGGGCTAATATATAATTCTGTGTCGTTGAGTCCGTCATTCCGTTGACCATAAAACTCAATAAAGTCACTTGGGTCGAAACTTCCATCCTGTTGCCCTTCAATAACAATGGCCTGTTCAATTCCACGGTGAAATAACTGAATTCTTCGGGGGTCTATCGACGTGATTGGGATGCCAGCATTAGTCAGGTCACTCTGACTGAGACGGTAAATGCCGTCGTTTATTAACCTGATTCGGTAATATGTTTGGTTGAAATCAATCCATTCATGTCCGAATGGTTGACCAATCGACACAAGTAGCGTTAGGCACTGTAATATGGTCTGGATTAGTATAAACTTGTATCTATATGTCATTCCCGTGTCTACCTCTTCTTGTCTTCAAATGACGCCTTGATGGAAAATATGTGAGAATAAGGCGATTCCGCTTTATCCCCGATATCAGCCAAAGCATAATCAATTTCTATATTGTTCAGTTTAATACCGACACCAAAGTTTGGCTGGTAGGTCCATGATTTTGAACTGTCAAAATCTTTAACTTGCTGAAGCTGACCGATTCCAAACCTCATGTAAATAAGTTGCTTATAGTCAAATTCTAAACCCAGGTGTGGGTCAAGTGATGCAAAATCTGACCTAATTGGCACATTTCTCTTTCCATCGAAAGTTATGTCAACATCAAGTGCGGTTAAAAGCCCAAATTTGTTGAATCTAAATAATCTTGAAGCCCCAATTATTGCTCTTGGGAGAGTAATTTCAACAGAATTTTGAGGTATTTCATTGCCTGTTTGAGTAAAAATATCAGCAACTAATTCAGTATTGTGAGCCCAGGCATTGAATGTACCGGTTATATCTCTAAGCATTAACCCAAAGTTCCATTTTTTAACGCTTAATTGCGCCCCAACATCAAGGCCAAATCCCCAGGCATTTGCAAAATTGCCGACGTTTCGATTGATAATCTTAAAATTGCCGCCCAACCTCAAACCTTTAATTGCTTTAGGTCTATGCGCATAGGAAAATAGAAAAGCATAATCAGCAGCAGAAAAGAATCGTATGTTGTCGTAATTCAACCGACCATTTGCGTCATATAAAAACCTCGTGTCCGGTATGTCATCGATGGCAAACCGTATTACAGAAATGGCAATGTGATTAAATGAGTCAATTGGGGTAGCAAAACTGGCATAATCGAATTTGGCGATCCCCGCGAAATATTCGGCATGCATCAGTGACCCTTGATATTTACTCTTAATATTTAAGAGCCCGGCCGGGTTCCAGTAACCGGAAGTGACATCATTAACGTTGGCCACTTGTGCATTAGACATCCCTAAAGCCCTGGCATTTACACCAATAGCAAGAAATTCATTGCTAAATTTTGGCGTATTATCCTGAGCAAGGCTGCCTGCAAGGGATCCAAAGAATAAAATGAATAAAGTAAGAAACTTAAGAGAGTTCAATTCAACGCCTATTTACAACCTCACTGTATAACAAAAGTATTTCCCTAAAATTAGTTCAAATGTTTGGGCTATTTAAGAGTAACGGCTGTAGTGTTTTCATCTTCTGACTGGCAATATAACGCAATAAATATAAAATATACATGAATTAATATAATAATAGTAAGAAAATGAATCAACCGCTAATATTTTTTACTTAGTACTTGGCTATGCAAGGTATCTTTCCGTATAAGACCACAAGGACTAATCTTTTAAAGCAATGAACTATGAATGTTGAGAACACACAAGTGCAAATGCGAAAGGGGATTCTCGAGTTTTGCATATTGCAGATTATTTCGAGAGGGGAGGTTTATGCTTCGGACATGTTAGTCGAATTGACATCCGCAAAGATTATGGTTGTTGAGGGCACTTTGTATCCATTGTTAACCAGGCTGCGAAAAGCGGAGCTCCTGGACTACAAATGGGTTGAATCTCGGTCTGGACCTCCCAGAAAGTATTATACGCTTACAAAAAAAGGACATGAATTTCTTGAAAAATTGTCCGAGACATGGAAGGACCTGGTGGCTTCCACAAATAAAATCACAACGAACAAAAAGTCAAAATCTAAAAAGGCTGTGAAATGAAAAAGAATATAAGCATCAATATAAGCGGCATCATTTTTCACATAGAAGAGGATGGGTACAGTAGATTAAACGAATACCTGGAATCAATAAATAAGTACTTCTCGTCTTTTGATGATAGCTCTGAGATCATTGCAGACATCGAAGGGAGGATAGCAGAGATATTTCTCGGGAAACTTAAGGACAGTAATAGAGAGGTAGTGACTTCTGAGGATGTTGAATCTGTCATTACGACAATGGGTACTGTTGCAGATTTTCAAGCAGTGGAAGAGGAACCAGAAGGACCTTCCCGGGAAGCAGCAGCTGAAGAGGAAACGTCGACCCATGGGGCCCAAAGGGAAAAACCAAGTCGGTTATATCGTGACATGAAAAGACGAGTGTTAGGTGGAGTTGCATCAGGTATCGCACATTATTTCAGAATTGATCCACTGTGGATACGGCTTATTATTATCATTCTATTCTTCAATATTTTCCTGGGGTTTGGACTGAGCGGTCTGATTTTGTTGGGTTACATCATTATGTGGATAGTTGTTCCTGGAACGGATTCCCTTGAAGATGATAAGAAAATTAAAAAAATGTACCGTGACCCTGAGCACAAAGTTCTTGGCGGAGTGGCCAGTGGACTGGCGGTGTATTTTGGTACTGACATAACAGTCGTCAGGTTGCTGTTTGTGTTGTCCATATTTCTAGGTGGTAGTGGTTTGATTATTTATATTATCCTTTGGATTATCACTCCGGAGGCTTTGTCAATCACGGAGAAGATGCAGATGCAGGGTGAGCCTGTTACATTGTCTAACATTGAAAGCAGTGTCAAGGATCGATTGAATGTAAAAGAGGACCAGGATGAAAGTCCGTTGGTGAAGGTTCTGCTTTTACCATTTAGATTGATTGCAACTTTATTTAAGGCTTTGTCAGAATTATTAGGCCCTGCCATGAAGTTTTTTCTTGAGGCGTTGAGAGTGGTAGTAGCCATAGCTATCATTTTAGCCGGTTTGGGAATGATCTTTTGTCTGATTGTACTTATGGGAATTTTCTTTGGCATTTTTACTGGCTTCGCTGGATGGGTGACTGTTCATGATCTTCCCTACGAAGTGTTTTATGGGACAATCCCAACATTTGGGATGATTGCACTTTTCATTTGTGTTTTTGTTCCAGCCCTGGCTATTGGGTTATTAGGATTCACCATTCTGTTTAAGACCCCCATAACTAATTCGTATGTAGGATGGGCATTATTCGGTTTGTGGATTTTTGGCTTGATCGCAGCTGGATTGACCTTGCCAAATACCATTGCCGAATTCAGACGATCCGGCGAAGTATCAGTGACCAAGAATTATGATTTGGGAGGTCATCGGGCGATCTTGAAATTGAATGAAGTTGGAATGGATGACTACAGTGGCGTGAATCTGACTTTGCGAGGACATCGCGATTCAGTTTTCACACTTGTTACTGATTATGAAGCGAGGGGCAGAAGCAGACAACAGGCTCAGGAAAACGCACGAATGGCTGAATATAATGTTAAAAGACAAGATTCAATTTTAACGTTTGACTCGAATATAACTTTCAAAAATGAGGCTTCATTTCGATTTCAGGAGATTGCGATGGTGTTGTATGTGCCTCAAGGCGAAATCTTTTATATGGAAGATGATCTGGAATATATTTTAAGAAATACGATTCATAGATACGGTTATTCGGTTCATGACATTGCCGACAATCAATGGATGTTTACGAAGAGTGGACTTGAATGTGTAACCTGTGAAGGAAGACGTTCAAAGCGGGGAAGAACGTATGACAATGAGGAGGAGGAAGAGCAGCAATCAAGGAGATCGCCATCAAGAGCGGAAGCTAATTCAAGCGAAATATTGACGTTTGATTTTGAGGATTTCGATGAAATAAGCGCCTCAAGTAAGTTCGATATTACCATAACAAAAGGGCGAACATTTGATGTGGAATTATTCGGCAGAGAAAAGGAATTGGACTACGTTCGACTTAAGCAATACGGTGATGTGCTCGAATTGGATACAAGAGATTGGAAGCTCTTCGGACTAAGCAAGTGGAAACCCATTAGGGTGAAATTGACAATGCCAGAATTAAGTAAAATCAAACTGTCAGGAGCGTGTAGTGCTGAAGCCGCAGGTTTTTCTGGTGATAGAATAGATATAGATTTATCAGGAGCCTCAGATGCCGATTTAAATTTGGACTTTGATGAAATAAATATTGAGCTAAGCGGCTCAGCTGATTTGATTATTGCCGGATCAGCAGATGACCTGATTGTCGACATGTCCGGCACTTCATCTCTGAATGCATTATCTCTTGAATCAAAAAATGCAGATGTTACCACCGGAGGTGTGTCCAGTGCCAAAGTATTCGCTACTCGTTTGCTTGAAGTTCAGGCAAATGGCGCTAGCAGTGTTAAGTATAAGGGAGACCCCAGGTTGGATATTGACGAAGGTCGTGCCAGTTCAGTGACTCGCTATTAGGATCGACTTTTTTTGAACGCCTAATTTACCCCTTTAAACTCCAACCTTTTCGATACTCTCTCTTTACGAAAGCGTTAGCATCGTCAAAGTTAGTTACCTTCATATTTGGCCCATCCCAAAGGAGTTTTATATATCTCCCGGGATAGTCGAATTTGGTTGCGTCCCCCTTTTGAGGTTTACGAACATCATAGCTTCTTATTGCGAGGTTACCCATAAGTATGCTTTCTGTAAGCGGGCCTGCCATCTTAAAATCTGAACTTAACTCCAAATTGCCATATCCTGCAATGCAGGCATCAACCCATTGTGTGTAGTGCCCACTTTCATTACCGTCCGGGACCCTTTCGATTGTCTTAGGAACTGAAACGCCTTTATTGAGAGAAGTGGGTAATAATGAGGGCTTACGACCGTAGGTGTCACACATCATCTTTCCTTTAGTGCCAATCATGACTACGCCATTTGCGCCTCCACCCATTAACTCATTGGCCCCTAGTTCATCTGGTCTTTCAGGCTGTATGCCACCATCCATCCAATGAAGCTTAACTGCTGACTTACCATCTCTTTTTGGGAAATTCATCATTACATGGGAGGAAGGCGGGCAACTTTCCGGGAAATACCCTCTCTTAAACTCATCTACATACACACTGCCCACGCTACACTCAACGTCTGTGGGATAGCCCAACTCAAGAACCCTAAAAGGTGGTTCAATGATGTGGCAGGCCATATCTCCAAGTGCTCCGGTTCCATAATCCCACCAGCCTCGCCAGTTGAAGGGTACCAATTTATTGATATAATCTTTTTTAGGAGCAGTACCTAACCATAGGTCCCAATCAAGAGTTTTTGGGACCGTCGCTTTTTGTGTTGGCCATTCTATTCCCTGTGGCCATACTGGTCTGTTGGTCCAGCAGTAAACCGTATGTACATCTCCGACTACTCCTGCATTATACCAATCTATTAATTGTCTTACTCCATCGCCTGAGGCACCCTGGTTGCCCATTTGAGTTACTACCTTATATTTTACGGCAGCCTCAGTCAACATTCTCGCTTCATATATATCGTGAGTCAGGGGTTTTTGAACGTAAACATGCTTACCCATCTGCATGGCTGCCATGGTCTGAACGGCATGATTGTGATCGGGTGTGGAAACGGAAACAGCATCTATGTTCTCTTTTTCCTTTTCCAGCATTTCTCGATAATCGCGATAATACTTCGCCTTGGGAAAGGTTTCTATCGAGTCTTTGGCCCTAACATCATCCACATCGCAGAGGAAGGCTATTTTAGCCTTGCTGTTTTTGGCAAATCCGGTGAGGTCGCTTTTGCCTTTGCCTCCAACTCCAATGCCTGCAATATATAAGGTGTCACTCGGGGCAATGTATCCTTTACCTATTACTGACCGAGGTACAATGGTAAAGGCTGCTGCTCCAAGACTGACGTTCTTAAGAAAGGCCCTTCTTTTTTCTTTCTGTCCGTGTGAAACGATTTTTTTTGGCATGACAATTTATTAATAAGAGTATTGATAGGTAAAAACAAACTTATGAAAGAATTGGTGCCCCTAACTCAGTACTTGTTTTAAAGCACTATTGAACTGTTTCACTTCTTCAACTCTTCCGGTGCTTATTCTACACCACTTTGTAAGAGGTGGAAAAGGCCTGCCAATTTGTACTCCCTTGCCCTTCATATCCTTAACAAGGGAAGTGATTTCACGACCACTTTCGAAAAAGACAAAGTTAGTATGAGTTCTGATATACTTCAGTTTTAGATCATCCAGCGTTTTGTAAATAAGATCCTTGCTAATCTTATTTTGAGCCAGGCTATACTTGTAGAATTCAGCATCCTCCATGGCTGCCTTGGCTGCTTCAATGGCCAACATATTGGTGTAGGCGGGGACATTTTCCCTCAATCTATCGGCAATATCTTTTCGAGCCACCATATAGCCAATTCGCACTCCAGCCAGGCCATAGACCTTAGAGAATGTTTTGCAAACGATGACATTGAGGTCATCCCTGACGAGCTCCATCATAGACGGATAGTTAGGCTCTTCGATATAATCGAAATAGGCCTCATCGCAGAATACCAGCGCTTTGCTACTCATTGATTTGCAGAAATCACGTAATTGATTACCATCAACGATGGTCCCGGTTGGATTAGATGGATTACATAAGTATATAATTTTGGTATTTGAATTAACCCGCTTAGCCATAGCGTCCAAATCATGCACGAGATCGTTATCTAATGGTACCATATGAGCATAGGCCCCAAATTTTTCAGCGTAAGTCATCATGGCTAAGAATGTTGGTGCCCCGGCAATTATCTCTCCACCATCACGTGCATAGGTCAATCCGGTGATATTGAGTCCTTCAGTTGAGCCTCCATTGAGCACAATATTCTCTTTAGCTACACCTTCTTTTTTGGCGATCATTTCGACGAGATCTCCACTAAAGGCATTAGGATAACGGCAAGCCATGTCGAATCCTTTTACAATCGCTTCCCGAACCGTGGGTGACGGTCCGTATGGATTTTCGTTTGAATTAAGTCTAATCAGTCCATTTATCGGTGGGGATGGAACTTCACTGGTGGTGATTGAACCATTAACCGCTTGATAGCCATTAACGATTGCAAGTGTTCCTGTTAATCCGGCGGCTTTTAGCCATTGGCGTCTGTTGAATTGAGTCATGATGGTGCAATTGCGGTGAAAACTTCGATTTAATAAACAAGTTAGTGAAGTCAATGCCCTGAGCCAATAAAAATTTTTTGAGAGGTGGGGTAAATGGCGATTGCCTTGATTTTTTTCAATGAGATGCCTGGGCCGGCATGTTGTCACAGACAAACATTAGATATTATATTTGAAAAGCGATCAATTCCGTTAAAAATGAAATATTCCATTTACATTATCTTATTCATTGGAGTTCTGTCATGCAGCCAGCCAACCAATGAATCTAATATTCCGGCTGATTTCACAACTTACGAATTGTCTCAATTTTATGAGAATGAAAAGATTCTAGGGGGGGATTTTTCAACAGATGATAAAAATCTACTGATAACCAGTAAGAAAACTGGCATATATAATGTTTTTGGAATTGCGGTTGATGGCTCTGGTATCACACAACTGACAACTTCTGAAGTGGAGTCTTACTTTGCAGTGGGCTATTTCCCCAATGATTCAAGGATACTTTATTCGAGTGATCAGGGAGGTAATGAAAACAATCACTTATTTGTGTTCGGGGAGGGTAGGACAAAAGATATTACACCTCAGGAGGGGTCGAAAAATCATTTCTTCGGTTGGAGTAGAGATGATAAGAGCTTGTACATCAGGTCAAATGGCAGAGACAGCCGCTTCTTCGACCTGAATAAGCTTACGATAAGTCAGTTAAATGATGAAGTTATTATTGGTGAAACACTTTATCAGAATAACAATGGATTTAGCATGGGTGCTATCTCAGCCAATGAAAGGTTTGTTGCGCTTGTAGAAAATATCACAACAAGCGTAAGCAATATGCATATTTACGATCGTGACTCACAGAAATTTGCCAAAATATCTCAGGGGGAAGATGATAGTTCAGAATTTCCACAATATTTCAGTAATGATAGTATGGAGCTTTATTATCTAACGAATGAAGGGTCTGAATTCACCTATTTGATGAAATATAACCCCGAGAGTGAAGAACGGGTTAAGGTTTATGAAACAAACTGGGACGTCATGTATGCTTTTCATTCCTATAATGAGAAGTATAGAGTAGTTGGTGTCAATGAAGAAGCCAGAACAGCCATACATATTTTTGAGTTATCAACCGGTAAGGAAGTGGCTTTGCCTGAAATTGACGGGGGTGATATTATTTCGGCTAGCATATCCAGAAGTGAAAAACTCATTCGTCTGACCGTAGGCTCAGCAAAATCATCCAATAATTTGTATGTATATAATTTTGAGACTGGTGAGCTCAGGCAACTAACAAATACATTAAATCCTGAAATCAATTCTGATCATTTGGTGGAAGCTCAGGCTGTTAGATTCAAATCATTTGATGGAACTGAAATTCCCGCCATCTATTATCAGCCTCATCTAGCTTCTTCTAAAAATAGAGTGCCTGGCCTTATTTGGGTTCATGGAGGTCCGGGAGGTCAGTCCAGAAGAACCTATTTTGAATTGATACAGTACCTGGTAAATGAAGGGTACGCCATTTTAGCGGTGAATAACAGAGGGAGTAGCGGATATGGAAAATCTTTCAATAGGATGGACGACCTCAAGCATGGTGAAGGTGACTTGCAAGATTGTGTGGAAGGGAAGAAATTTTTCGAATCGACCGGAGTAGTTGATATGGAGAAAGTGGGCATTATTGGGGGTTCATACGGTGGTTATATGGTGATGGCTGCTTTGGCATTTCAGCCGGAGGAGTTTGATGTTGGCGTCAATATTTTTGGAGTTACCAATTGGCTTCGTACACTCAAATCTGTTCCGCCTCATTGGGAATCTTTTAGGAAGGCGCTTTACGAAGAATTAGGTGATCCGGGGACAGAGGACTCCGTTAGATTAATAAAGATTAGCCCTCTTTTTCATGCAAGCAATGTCACAAAACCTTTAATGGTCCTTCAAGGTGCTAATGATGTCAGGGTACTTCAGGTGGAATCAGATGAGATTGTGGAAGCGGTGAGGGCTAATGGTGTCCCAGTCGAATATGTGATTTTCGATGACGAAGGGCATGGTTTTAGAAAGAAAGAAAACGAACTTGAAGGGTATGGAAAGATTAGGGAGTTTTTGGATAAATACTTGAAAGGGATTGCAAAGGACGTTGAACAAACTGATTAAAATAATGACCAATACTCATAACTTAACTTTTTCTGAGATAGGTTGATAGGTATAGAAAAATTATAAAAAAATGAGCAATGGATAGTGCATCATCCAGGCCAACCCCGTGAATTAATCTGGTAAAAAATGCCCCCAACATTATAACTGCTAATATCAACCCTCCAAAGTGACGAAACTTTGGAATCAGAAGTGCCAAACCTCCTGTGGTTTCCAGAAAACCAATTAGGAATAAGAACCACACAGGATAGCCCCATTCATCAAAGGCTGGTCCCCAAAAGCCATCGGGGTCGAATTTCCGAATCCCATTCACAATGAGACGGTAGGCAAACCATGCACCCACCAGCCATAGTAGAAGAGGTTGAATACTGGTTAATTTTCCTCTTAAAATTTCTATATTTTTTAGAATCATGCTCAATAGATTTAAAGCCTCAATTCTATTTCACGGATGACTTTCTTTAAATTTTTTGTGGTGTATTGACGGTTATTTGTGGTGAACTTTCTGATTGATAGTTCAACCCTTTATCATCTTGATCTTATGCGCATAAGACTTGCTTAATTTGAGCTTCTTACCACCTTTAAGATGCAACAGATAACCTCCGGTTGGATTGGTTTCAAATGAAGAAATTTTGGTGATATTAACGATGTATTTCCGATGTATTCTTTGGAATATCTGAGGATCCAGTCTTTTCTCAAGAGCATTTATTGTTTCTCGAATCAAATAATTTTTGTCTCCACTAAAAATCGCCACATAATTGTCATTGGCCTCAAACCAATCAACTTCATTGGGATCAATAAATGAAGTCTTATTTAAATGCCGATGCGGAATTTTGTCTAAATAGCGAGCTGGCGCCAATCTGATAATGCCCAGGGCATAAAGCAGCATTGATAGAATAAGATAGGCACTTAGAATTAGGATGCCCGAATGTTGTAAAGTGAACACGAAGGACAAGCCAATTTGGTAATCTTGGGGACTATAGATCCATTCAATAAGATTGCTTACAAATGCGTAGCCCACTGTGAATAGGATGGCACACACAGAGATATAAAAAATTCTTGGTCCTGCTTTTTCGCTTTTACGCCAGCTTGATGGGAAAAGATAGGCAATAAGAGAAAATGCTGAGTATTGGAAAGTGATCAGAAAATACCATGGCTCAAGAGGGGGATTGTAACTTCTAAGTATCAACCAATCTTTGTAGATATGGGCTATTGCTAAAACAAGGCCCAGGGCAAGCATTGACTTAAAGGCAAGTTTAGGAGAAAGCTTAGCGAATGGTTTGAACATGGCAGCTTTTACCCATCCAACCTACGACTTTCTCACTAAATTTCATGAGGAAAATATGCCTGTATTGTCAACCAATGCATTTTCAGAAGCTTATCTCCTGAAAATGCTTCGGCATGATCAAGATTACGGGCGCTGAAAAGAATGAAGTGAAGAATCACATTATTATGGCAGGATTCTTCGCTTCACTGTGATTACAAACTCTTTTTGCCAACACTTACCGGAGGCACATCCTTTGCTTTGTTATTAACTCTTTGAATGTCATTGGCTATAATTTGATCAAGTGTCCCTTGAGCTTCATTGACTTCTCCTCTCAATTCATCTAAACGAGATAGTTGAGGCTGAGTCGGTTTGCTCGATGCGCCATTGATAGCCCTTGATAAAGATCGAATTTCCTCCCTCAATCTTGGGCGTTGGCGGTAGCCCATTGATGGAGGTGGTCGTTTTAGAACCTCATCTTGTAACTCTCCCAGTTTCTGCTTAGCTCCTTTGATATCCTCCATAACACTCTGATCAAAATCCTGATTTTCACTTTGTTTGAGCTTGCGGTTGAGCTCCGTAAGCTGCTGATCATAGGTTTTAGTATCATTTACCATGGAATTGGCCTGAGATAGCAATTCTCTTAGCGCAAGCATCGTGTTGGTTCTAAGTCGATAATCCTCATCAGACATCTTGACCCTTGGGTCTCCACGGACCTCAATGGTGGTTTCCATTTCTTCGCCATTAACCTTAAGTCGGGCTGTATAAGTTCCAGGGGACACATAGGGATACATAGGCCCTCTAAAGAATCCACCGCCAGCGGCTCCTTCCATTGGCTTGGCTGCCTCATGTGCAAGATTCCAAACTATCCTATTAACTCCTGCCCTGGCAGTTGAATCTGTTAATGTTCTTACTACATCACCGGAAGCATTTAGAATGTCAACCGTTGCTGTCACTTTCTCGCCAGAGGCAAGGAAGTAGTTAATATAGGCCCCGAATTCAGGATTTTTTGCCTTATAGTGGCGGTCTCCTAAATTTTCCAATCGGGAATACATGTGCCACAAAGTAGCTCTTCGTGATGGAAATAAATGCACGGACTTTCCACTGGTATTGTCTAATTCCTGAATGGGTCGGATATCATCTAATATCCATGCACCCCTGCCGTGAGTGGCAACGATCAAATCTCTGTCCCTCGCCTGAATTCGGATGTCTCTAACCGATACATTAGGCAAATTGTTATTAATCTTTGACCAATTCTGACCTTTATTCCAACTGGCAAAGATCCCGTGCTCCATGCCGGCATAAAGCAGGTTTGGATTGATTGGATCTTGCCGCACTACCTTCACATAATCATCTTGTGGTAGTCCATTGATAATTTTGGACCATGTTCTCCCATAGTCAGTGGTCATAAAAATATAGGGTCTGAAATCGTCCATTCTATGCTGATCGACGGTAACAAAGGCTGTACCTGCATCATGTTCGGAAGCGTGAATCTTTGAAACCCATGCAAAGGCGGGTAACCCTTTAATACGATCATTGAGTTTGGTCCAGTTTTTCCCGGCGTCCCTTGTCAGTTGCACATTGCCATCATCCGTACCTGCCCAGATTACTCCAGCTTCTAAAGGAGACTCATCAATGTAAAGAATCGAGCAATGGAATTCAGCGGCAGTATTGTCCTGGTAAATGGTGCCACCGGAAGTCCTCTGTTTTGACTTATCGTTAGTGGTCAGGTCTCCACTGATTTGCTCCCAACTATGTCCGCGATTTGTTGACTTAAAAATCACATTACCACCGAAGTAGACAGTATTAGGATCATGGGGAGAGATTGAAATAGGCGAGTCCCAATTGAATCGAAATTTGTGATTTTCAATCGCATCTCCTGCCGACCCGGTTATTTTGGGGTAGGGATGGATGTTTCTTACATTTCCATACCTGGAGTCTACATGAAAGATAACTCCTCCCTGAAGATTGGTGTAAACCTCATGCTCACTGCCGGGTATCGGTACGGCATAATATCCATCACCTCCGGCAAGACCTTTCCAATGCCGCTTAAGAATACCGGCACTGTAAAGCGAATTACTTGGTCCAACCCAGGTGCCATTATCCTGAAGGCCTCCATACACGTTGTATGGATCCTGATTGTCAATGTGCATTTGGTAGAATTGCGAGAGCTCAACATTGTTAATAATTTCCCATGAGTCTCCACCATCATGCGAAATCTGAAACCCACCATCGCTACCGTTCAGAATATGATTGGAGTTTTCCGGATCGATCCATAATGCCTGGTGGTCACCATGAACTGTGTTGGCGATGCGATCCCAGTTTTTGCCTCCATCCTTTGATCGACTTAAACGTCCTGAAATTGAAAAGAGGATATCAGGATTATTAGGGTCGACTCGAACATCGCTATAGTAGAAAGGCCTGAAATTGATATTTGGGTCATCATTGACCATTTTCCAATTGTTGCCCCGATCCTCAGACCTAAATGCAGTACCTCCACCTTCAAATTCGGTCATCAGATAGATGATATTAGGTTGACTTTGAGCAATGTGGATACCTGGTCGGGCCATGTCTGTGGTTGGTAATCCATTCATGATTTTGTCCCAGGTCTCACCACCATCCATGGTTCGATAGATGGCAGTGTTTTTTCCACCATCATCAAAACGCCATGGTCGTCTTCTAAAGGTCCACATGCCTGCATACATGATACGTGGATTGCTCGACTCCATAGCGATATCAGAACATCCTGTGTCCTCATCTATATAAAGAATTTTTTTCCAGGACTTTCCACCATCAATCGTCTTGAAAACGCCTCTGTCAGGATTTGCCCCCCATTCTTTACCTAATGCACATACACATGCTACATCAGGGTTAGTTGGGTCTACAACTATTCTTTTGATTCTTTCAGTCTCCTTCAAGCCGAGGTGCTTCCAGTTCTGTCCGGCATCGACAGATCTATACACACCGTAGCCATAACCCACACTGTTTCTAGGATCCCCCTCTCCGGTACCAACCCATAGTACGCTTTTATCTGAAGGGGCAATGGTTAGGGCACCAATTGAATAGGCCCTTTGACCTTCGAAAATAGGAGTGAAGTTCACACCTCCGTTGGTGGTCTTAAAAATGCCGCCATCGGCACCTGAAACATAGAAAGTACTTGGATCACCGGGGATACCATCGATATCGGTTACTCGTCCACCCATATTAGCCGGGCCTATAGCCCTCCATTTGTAGGATTTGAGGGCCTCAGTATTTTTGGAACTTTGTGCTTGGTTGTCAGTAAGACCTAAGAGAGATAGGCAGACTGTCAGGGATAGGATGAATTTCATAGTGGTTCTGTTTGTAGACGCTACTATTTATTCACTACCAGCATGAATTCAAAGCCATTAGGTTTGGAGCTGCATTAGAATTATTTGAAAGGTAGGATTGATCACCAAAACTGTTAATTTATTCCTCCAAATGGCTTTGTGTATATTCAGTTAAGTGTAGTTACCCTTTGACCGAACACTGGGCTGGCTGTCAATACAAATTCAAAAAAAAGGAAAGGAGTCTTCCTCACCGAGAAAGACTCCTTCAAATGGTGTGAATTCTGGAACTATTCCGTTATCACTACCTTGTCCATGACATCTCCTTGTTCAATAGCATCAATCACTTCAAGTCCTTCATAAACCTTGCCGAATACGGTGTGGTTTTTATCCAAATGAGCAGTATTAGCTCGGCTGTGGCAAACGAAAAATTGTGATCCACCGGTATTTCGTCCGGCATGGGCCATTGAAAGGACACCTCGATCGTGGTATTGGTTTTCACCATCTAATTCACAATCGATGTTATAACCTGGTCCACCCGCTCCGGTGCCCTCAGGACATCCACCCTGGATAACGAAATCAGGAATAACGCGGTGAAAAGTGAGGCCGTTGTAATAACCCTTTTCAGCAAGAGTGATGAAATTTTCAACAGTTTTTGGGGCATCTGCTTCGAAGAAGTTAATCTTCATGATACCCTTCTTAGTATGTATTTCAGCTTTTTTCAAAATGAGAAACTTTTGGTTAAGAAAGGTGCGAAATTAAGTGATTCATAGTAGTTGTCTAATGATTTGCACAAATTACTGACTGATAAAAAGGCACTACGCTTTGTTAAACTAATTCCCGTTAGAAGCCAGTTATCCATCGAATATAGTAGAGTATTCAGTATCTTGCGGTACTCAATATTGGGCTAATAAGAATTGAGTTTGTATAGGTTTGAACACGTGAATGTGCATAGACATTTACTCGGATGGGTAGTGGCATGGTTATTCCTCGGTCCGCTGGATCTAAAGGCACTTGATTGCTTAACTCAACTGGATAGCATCAGCTATTACCTCCGAACCTTTCCGCAAAAGGCCCTCGTTACTTCAGACTCATTGCTCATTTCCATGAAGCAGCAGGACTGTGGTACAGACAGTACAAAAGCGGATGTTTATAATAACCTGGGATTGATTTTTTGGGAATTGGGAGATTATGAGCGGGCAGATTCCGCATTTCGCTATTCTCTTAATACTTATTTGAAGCTGTATGATTCTACCAGCTATCAAATCATGCCGCTCTACCTTAATTACTCAGGCATGTACCAGGCTGCTGGCGACCCGATTAAGGCAGAAAAATTTCTACTGCTCCTTAATCGCACGGTTCTTGCCAATTTTGGTTATGAAACGAAGGAATTTGTTGAAGTGCTTTACCGAATGGGGCTATTTTATCTGAACAGTGGCAAATACCAGGAAGGCTTAAAGCACCTGAAAGAAGCCTTGCAAGTTGCCGGCGAAGCCTATGTTGAAAAGGACTCCATTCAATCCCGGTTACTGATAGAAATAGGCACTGCCGAAAGGATAATTGGTAACTATGCTCAAAGTAGAAACGACCTGAATAATGCATTGATTAATATCAATGACAATGAGGGGATGATGCATTTGATGGCCGTTGATCGGCTAGCATCTCTAAGAACTGAATTGGGTGAATTTGCCTCTTCTGAAACTGATTTACTTAGAAATCTGGAGGTCAAGTACAAGCTGTTTACAAGAGACACACTTTCAATTATTGAAACCTTAAATAACCTGGGACTACTTTACTTCAGATTGAATGATTTAGGGCCTTCTAAAAAATACTTTACTGATGCAATGAGGCTGGCCAGCAACTACAGGGTGATATGCGGGACATTGTTAAATAATTTGGGGACAATATTCTGGCGGGAAGGACAATTGGAAGAAGCAGAAGAACACTTTATAGGCAGTAGCGGCATCTTCAGAGAAGTTTATGGTGCCATTCATCCGGACTATGCCAGCAGTTTGAATAATCTAGCCACTATTTATAACGCGGAAGGAGATTATGAGAATGCGCTTTCAACTTATTTGAAAGTCCTGGATCTGGATGAAGTATTGACCGGGAATCAACATCCAAGGTATGCTACTACCCTCAACAATATAGCGCTTGTCTTTATCAATCTAGGTCAACCGGAATTTGCCGAAAGTATGCTAACACAGGCTCTATCCATACGTAAAGAGACTTTAGGTATCAATCACCCTCTGTATGTAAAGACCCTTAATGATCTTGGTATTTATTATTTGATTGTTGAGGACCAGGAAGAGGCCCTCAATCAATTCGATCAAGCGTTGGAGCTTGAAATTAAACACATGCAAGATGTGTTTCCGGTGTTAACTAACACGCAACGGGAGCAATTTTTTGAAGAGATTAAGTACAACATTGAACGCTTCAGCTCATTGGCTTTTAACAATGGTAAAAAATGGCAGGAAAAGGCCTTTAATTATTTTATTAATACCAAATCAGTCTTGTTTTATGCAGCAGATAAAATGAGACAGGTGGTGCAGAGTAGCAATAACCAGGCATTAATTGATTTATATCAGTCATGGAGAGCAATTAAGTTTAGGTTGGCGCAGGTGTTCCTTCTCAGCGCTGAGGAAAAGGAACGTCAGGGATTATCTATTGAGACACTCGAACGAGGAGCTGATGACCTGGAAAAAGAGTTGGGACAGGCGTTTAAGGTATTTGCAGATCAAACAGAAAATCACTTTTATGATTGGCGTACCATACAGGAGGCAATGAGTGACAGTGTCGCTTTGGTGGAAATACTTCATTACCGCAAATACCAGGTAAAGTCCGATTCATCAGGATTCGATCAGGGCTTTATCGGATCTTCAAACTATGTGTCATTTGTTTTACATGCCAACACTACGCTGGAAATCATACAATGGGAAAAGAATATGAACCTTGAAAGGATGTTCTCGTTCTATAGAAACTCATTGCAATTCTCTTTTCAGGATACGGTTAGTTATGACACCTATTGGAAGGAAATCAACAAACACCTCGACAATACACAACGCGTTTATTTCGCTGCAGATGGAATCTTTCATAAAATAAACCCTGCATTATTATACGATACCGATAATAAAAATTATGTGGCGGATAAATACCATATTGTAAATATTACCAGTGGAAAAGACTTAATTGTCTTTAAGAAAGATGAGTCAAAACTGGATGCCAAAATTTTTGGAAATCCTGCCTATCAGACATTAAACCTGAACACCTCCATCGACCCACTTCCCAATGCTGAACGAGAGGCGGAGGAAATTTCAAAGATCCTTACCGGAAAAGGGTGGCAGGTGGAAACCAATTACAATCTTGCCGCTACAGAAGAAAAATTAAAAGCCACTAGAAATCCGGGGATT
Organism: Cytophagales bacterium; assembly: GCA_029262955.1. GTDB lineage: Bacteria > Bacteroidota > Bacteroidia > Cytophagales > Cyclobacteriaceae > JAJCYL01. Next base: position 26,458 of record JAJCYL010000650.1, read on the forward strand.
TTGCATGTGGCTACCCATGGCTATTTCTCTGAGGAGGATGAAGAGCATAATGCATTATTTAACTCAGGTTTATACATGGCACGCTCTAATGAGCAGAGTCAGGATGATGGTATCTTAACTGCCTATGAAGCCATGAACCTTACTCTGGATGATACAGATCTCGTAGTGCTTTCTGCCTGTGAAACGGCTCTTGGCCAGATTAAAAATGGAGAAGGAGTATTTGGTTTACAGCGGGCATTCCTTGTGGCAGGTGCCAATCACCTGATTCTTTCCCTGGTAAAAGTAGAAGACGAGGCCACCAAAACATTCATGGAATTATTTTATACCAGATTGACTGAATCCAGGAACATTGAGGAAGCCTTTTTTCGATCAAGAGAACTTTTTAGAGAAAAGTATCCTAATCCCTATAACTGGGGAGCATTTATACTACTATCTAATTGATAAAGGATAATTTCCTGACCGGCTTTCAGGTCTCCCGTTATGTGATTGGTTTCCAAAATAAACTCTTCAGGAATTTTAAATTTATTCGAAATGCTCTCAAGTGAATCTCCGGATCTTACAACATAAGGGATGATGACATTGTCAAGGTCACTTTCCTCAATCAGGTATTTGACGTTAACCGTGAAATATTGTGGATTGACTACTCTTAAAACCTGCCCCTGGCTAAAGGATGTACGCCCGGATCCATTTCGCTCCGAGATATGATCTTGAGTAACGCCGAGCAACCGTGAAGCCTCGTCTATTGTCATTCTGTCCCGAACCACAAATAATTTTGGTTTAGAAAAATCAGTGACGGTTTGATTATATATGGTTATTTCAGCCCTGCGATTGTATAATCGACCATACCATGAATCATTGATCGCTCGTGGGTTCTCTTCACCATGTGCTACAACTCGCATTTTAGTTGAAGGAAATCCCCGTTCTTTGAGGTAACTCATGATGGCGATGCCTCTTTTTTCGCTTAGCCGAAAGTTGAAGTCATAATTACCCTTGTCGTCCGTGTGTGTCTGGATATCGATAAGGGCAACATTTTTTTGATCGAAATTAGAGATGATTTCGTCAAGAGCAATTGATGCTTCCGGTCTGAGGTCATGTGAGCCAAAATCGAAATAGAGGTTTTCATAAAAGTGAGGCACAAATATGCCCGCTGTGTCCGCCAGGTGGTGCGATTCTATGGTGGATTCACTGTGAAAGGAGTAATCGTTGTCAAGATTGTGGAGGCTATCAACCAGTAATTTGAATGAAAAGCGACTGTCATCATTTGATAAGGTAAGAAGCTCCAGGCTGTCACTAACAAAGATCCTTACCGGGGTATTGGGATCATGGATGTTACCATTGACGTTTACATATTTATATCGTGAGATGCTGTTTTTGACTTCATACTTATCAGGAATTGGACGGTAAATGTTATAGCCAAAAAGATCATCGGTACGAAACGTTTGGAGATCCAGTGACCTTAGTTGTTTGAATTTGGCCATTGCCAACCTTCTACCGGAAAGGTCATCCCTGGTCATAAACCCACTCAAAAAATCATTTTCATCCTCCACAGGAAAATGAAAAATATCCATGTCTCTGGCCTCATTCCTATTTGAGGAAAGAAAACCAACTGATTGGCCCATGTAGAAGTAGGCATCATCAAGACTGGTATTATATGGCGGGCCAAGATTGTAGATTTGTGGCTCAAAGAAGGTTATACCCTTGGCTAGGAAAAGGTCGAAACCACCGTAACCGGTATGCCCATGTGAGGCAAAAAGGAGCGCCCGGAAGCTTTCTGAAAAATAAGGACTAATCTCGTCCTCTTCGGTATTAATGGCTGTTCCCAGGTTAATGGCTGGAGACCAAACATCATTTCTACCCCTTAGACTCATCCAGATATCCATTCCACCGAAGGTGCCGGTTCTGTCAGATACAAAAAATAATGTGTCACCACCACCGGTTATAAAAGGATGTTGTGCCTGGAAACCGGGTTTGTTTATAGTCTCTGGTAAAACAACCGGTGTGGACCATTTATCACTACTTAATCTTGACCTATAAATTTGACATTGACCTCCCTGATTGTTACTACAAGATGTGAAGTAAAAAGTATTGCCGTCATTAGTGTAGGTGCCCGACCCTTCTGCATAGGGCGTATTCAATTGTTGAAAGCCGTCATCATTTTTCATCATATTCCAGCCCTTTTCATTTTGAATGAACCTGACGAGGTCTGGCAGGTAACCACCATATTTTTCATCTGGATATTGACGGGATTTGAGTTTTCTGGTGGTAAGAATGGTCAAAGACTTCGTTTTTGGGTTTTGGGAGAGACCGAATTCGAAAAAATCGGTATTAATACCTTCTAATTTTGTAATAGGAGAGGCTTTTTTGGTTTCTGCTTGTCGCATGGCCAATTGGCAGCCTTCCTTTTGATTAAAGATTGACGATCGCAATGATTCATCATATAACTCATTCTCCAGCAAAATATAAAATACCGAATCTGCCATTTTATACTGGCCATCCATTTTTAATGTCTGGGCATAGAGGTGCTGGGCCTCTTTATTCAGTGAATCTTTGGAATTTGCTACTACACGAAAATGCTCAATCGCTTTTGAATACTGCAAACTGTGGTACAGTGACTCTGCCAATTTAAATCGAGATTGAATATCCCGAGGGTTAAGGCCTACCAATTCATTAAAGTAAATGGCTGCCTCTTTAAAAAGTTGTTGATCGAAGTACTGCTGCGCCACCTGCCTTATTTTGTACGGCGACTGGCTATAAAGTAAGGGTAATAATAAGGTGATAAATAAGATCGTGGACAGGAATCGTTTCATCAGAATAGGGGATTAACGATCTTATTTAGATTCTTTCTTACTCCCAGGTCGTACGTAACAGAGACTTCGAATGAATTCCCCGTTTGGTTGATCACGATATTCTCACTGAAAATATCGGAGTTAAAATCATAACTGACACCCGTTCTGATTCTCTCAATCTGTAAACCTATAAGCGCAATGGCCGAGTCATTCACCCTGTACCAGCCACCAGCCTGGAGAATAACCCCAGTTTTTGCAGTAGAGGGACTGATTAATCTTGACCAGTATGCCCCAACGTTGACCTGGTAACTTCCTTGTTTATAAAGGCTTAAAAACGTGGGGTGTATGGAGGATTTTGGGGTTAATTCAATTTCTCCCACAGCAAGCAGTTTCACCAAAATAGTATGGCGTCCGTTGCTGAAAGCGAAAGAACTTGTTCTCGGCCTATTCAGATTATCAATGGATAGTCCTACCATTAAACTTTTATCCCGGATATAGATATTATCATGATTGTAAGCAGCATAGACAATACCAAAATTAAAAACGGGGTAGGTGTTGAGATTTCCATCGATGGCTTCACCTCTGAGTGTATTGTCAAAGCCGATGTACCTGTTATATTGAGAGCCCCACCTGAGGTTGTCTGAGTCTATTTTGTCGAAAACTACGCCACTCTGCATACCAAATATGAGATAGGTGGGACGCAGGCGATCGAGCCTAAGGGAATAAGCACCAGTGGCTAAGACTTTTTGTGTTTTCAGGATCCCTCCAAAGCCACGATTTTGACTATTGAAAGTTAAAGCCACACCACCGGTTTGAATGGTTTTGGTTGTTGTTAGGAGTAAGGGTATGGCAATTGTCCCCTGGATCATCTCATTAAACGTTCCATCGTTTGCCTGTCCGCTTCTCTTATAGTTGGTACTAAATGATTTTTGCGGTGAGGTTCCCGCGAAGGCAGGATTAATAAGAATGGATGTGGCAAAATATTGAGAAAACTGATTATACTGAGCAAATACTGTGGATCCCAGAAGGATTATCGATATTGTTATCAGGAATCTTCTCATAGAATAAGTAGGAATGATCCTGATTTTTCAAAGAGTCCAGCAGCAGTTGAAAGCTTTATTGAGTAGAAATATACTCCCTGACTTGCAGGATTGCCTTCCGGTGTATACCCGTCCCATCCAACGAGATTGAGATCCGGGTTTTGTTCAACAACCTGATGAACCTGATTGTTAAAACTATCCCAGATTATCATATTAACACCCTCAATTTCCGTTCCTTCCAAATATGGACGGAACATACTATTGTTCAAGTCGAGGCTGTTAGGTGAAAAGACATTAGGCACATAAAAGAATAACCCGGTACTAACGGGCATGCGTGCCATGCTGAGAAAGGTAGGCTCACCTTCTTTTAATCGAATTGGCTCAAGTGTACTTATTAAACCAAAAGTTAATGAATCAGTATCGGAGAGCTCATTAACTCCCAGAGGTCGGTATAGATTCAGACTGTCTACATAAATTGCTATGACCGGTGAATACCGAAAGGCTCTGATTGCATTAAAATTTGGAGTGCCTAAAAGGTCCAAACCATTAAAATCAATCAATGCATGCGTGACGGTATCTAAGCCCTGATATTTGATTACCCATTCTACCTCATCTGCTACACCGGTCAGCGAATCATTGGGATTAAGGCGATCAATTTCAGGTAGCTGGAGAGTAACTTCAGTGATGGCATTCTGAGGTAGCTGTGACAGCTGTAGACTATTGAAAAAGCCATCCAATCCCAGAGGATAATGGAGTCTATCTCCATGGCTGGTCTGCTTAATGCTACCTTCAATAAAGCTGTCTGCCGATCCCCCCTCAATGATTCCGGAAAGAATGTTAAGATCGCTTTCCAAGGTTCTGACAACGCCACTATTTAATATCAGGCCTTCTTGGATAAGCAAGCTGGTAAGTTCCAGGTCAAAATTATTGTCTTTTTCAATTTCAAGGGTGTTAATTTCAACTGTATCACCCACTATTTGCTGATCATCCCGACCGCTTACCTTTAAATTGCCCAGGTTAGATTTCGAGTTGGACTCCAGGTGAGATGCCAGATTTATTAGGCCCTGGTTATTAATGGTGCCCTGGATTTTGGCGCTTCCATTGATGAAGAGCTGTGATTGAGGATTAATGTGAAGCAACACGTCTTCAGTCATATACCAATTGGGTGGTTGAGCTGCAAGGGCCCCACTAAACAACATTAAAAGGACGGTTAGTCTAAAAATCATTTCTGACCTGAAAAACTACTTTTGCTGCTTTTGTTTGAGAGCATCTCTTTCAGTTGCGCAAGGCCCATCTCCAACGACTCAATTGCTTGCGATTGTTGTTGCAGCCGTTGTTCATGTTGATCAATTACATCCTCCAGGCCTTCAATTATCTCCTGTTGTTCTTTAGTTGCTTCAACTAAGACAGGTATAAGGCCCTGGTAGTTAACACCCAGAAAGCCGTCGGGTCTTTTAAGGACCAGATTAGGGTAGACTTCCTGTAGTTCCTGCGCTATTACTCCCAGTTGCAAATCCTTACTCAGTGTATCAGATTTCAGATAATAGGAGTAGCCACCAATTTCTTTGATTGAGGAAAGCGCATTGGTAAGCGGTTCAATTTCCTTCTTAAGATTTTTGTCGCTGATTAGTACAGTGCCAGTTACGACATTAGTAATTCGTCCTTTTGCATCAATGGTTAATTCTTTAATGAATTCAGTGGCTCCACCAGTTCCATGGGCACCAGCAGCCGGTGAGGTGGGAATTTCCAGCTGGCCACCTGTAAACTGTAATCCTGATCCTGCCGCCAAATCGAGGGCAATATTGGCACCGGCATTGCCAGTAATACCATTACCTAATGGCAAATTGACCGCACTATTGGTTAAACTCAAATCAGTGCTGCTGAGAGTAAGGTCTTGGAATTCGTTCGTGGCATCTCCATCCACTTCTGCTTGTAAAGCACTGCCTAACGTCGTTCTCTCGGCCGCGGTAATGATTTGTCCACTGCCAGCATTCGTTACATCACTTAATGCGGTTACGCTGGTAGTCCCCAACAAAGAATTGACTCTTGCATCGGTATAATAGAAATTAGCAGCCCCTTCGTTAAGGTCGTCAGTATCGAAAGCGGACAGGTCGGTGACTCCATCATCAACTCCGTCGCTAAAGTCAGTAGGAACACCATCAAGTTGGGTCCACTGCACCAGATTGCCTGGATTGTTGATGGTTCCAACCGATCCCAGTGTTGTC
>JAJCYL010000651.1 GCA_029262955.1 Cytophagales bacterium
CAGGAAATATACAACTGCTTACCAATAATGAAAATTTCCCTTTTCAACTAAGGGATGAACTGGGTTACAAGTCAGAATCGGTTAATAACATTAAAATTCTTCACTATCATGACCAATTCTATTCCATTGATTGGCAGAGTGAATTTGAATATAATGAAAACACGAAAAAATGGTTAATCCCTCATCTACCTTTGAACAGATCAGTTAAAAATCCTTTGGTACGACTGAGAGAAATTTTAAGTTATCAGATCTACAAATTGAAAAATTTCATAATTAGATTGTCAAGGTATAGCAATGGCTAAAACCCTCATATTTTTCATTATAGAACATGGATTTCTGGAGGATCAGGCAATAACCCTGGTACTGAGTCTACAACCCTATAGAAAATACCAAACTGACTAACTGGCAATCAAACCACGAAATGGGCACAAAATTAATAGCGGGCTTCTAAGCTTTTTTAATGAGAATCAAGTGACATTTTGGGATCTTAAGCTTAATCAAAAGTGGCCTTTTTATGCATTGGCTAACAAAGTTGTTACTTGTGCTTACGTCGAGGAACGGGTAGGAAAAGAGTATGATAGTCTACTCTTTTTTGATACGGATATCCTATCCACTCAAGATTTTAATGGTCTTTTTTCCAGGGCAGGATATCAAATTGCTGCCAAACCAGATGATGATCTCGACAATATAAGGTGGTTAAGTAATGAACCACCCGATTTATTCTGGCAATTGATATGTGATGGTTGTCAATTAAATCCGGAAGAAGTATGGGAAGTGACTAATCAAATTTGTGAAGTCCCATTTAAAGTTTTTTTTAATTCAGGAGTCATAGTTAAGCACGGGCAAAACGACTTTTTTAAATTCTGGCTTCAATGCTTTGATAGGATAATGACGGACAAACGAGTCTTCAAAATTGACTATTTACACTTCTTTTTTCTCGAACAGGCCTCTTTTAGCCTGACAGTAGTTAAATATTTCAAAAAGAATCAGGTGAATTTATTGGGGTATAAATACAATTATCCGGTACACTTACATAAGAGGATTAAAATGGAGGAACCACCAATTATTATTCATTATCACGATGAATTCTATGCTGATAAATGGACGGAAGATTTTCCTCATTTCTTTTCAATCCCCAAAGAATTTGAAACGATGTTACCGTTTTCCAGGCATAGAAAATCAGTTGTAGCTAAAATTCGACAGGTGGCTCAGTTTCAACTTTATAAATTAAAGTATAAATATCGACTTCTATCTTAGTTTTATGAGGTGAATGTTTTTGTTATCCCATCATGGTACCCCTCTGAGGGAAATACATTGTACGGCATTTTCATTAAAGAACAAATGCTGGAAATTGCCCGGAATCATCCGGATATTAATATTGGTGTTAGCTTTTGGGGCCAGGGAGACAACACCCATTTGTTATGGGCAAAAGATCATTTATTAAATATCCGCAAGTATTTTGATTTTAAAAAATTCATATTTCATCGAAAAGAAATTGAATCAAATTATATCGAGTACAGTACTCCGGCATTAACGTGGACACGCAGACTATTCTCGGGGAACAGATCTAAAATTATTGATGCCAATGTCAATAATTTTATCAGATTCGAAAAAGAGTTTGGGAAAATTGACATCATCCATGTACAGGCTGCATATCCTGCAGGATTAATTGCAAAACATCTATCAGATAAATTCAACATTCCATACGTTGTTACTGTGAGGATGAGCCCCTTCCCCTTTGGGGAGTTCATTCACAAAGGACTTTTGAGCCAGTTAATTGAGAAGCCACTGAAAAATGCCTCCATGATTATTGCCATAAGTGAATCACTTGAAAAGCGACTAAGTACACTTGGCCATTTAAATGTGAGGGTCATCCATAACCTGGTAAATGAGAATCTCTTCTCATTAGCTGTTGCCAAGCCATTATCTGTTCCTTTTAAATTTCTATTTATCGGAAGGCTGGTCCCTCAAAAAGGTTTGGATGTGCTATTCCATGCAATGCCATTAATTAAAGAATCCGATTTCAACCTCACAATAACTGGAAAAGGCCAGGAAGAAAGTAGATTGAAAAAACTGGCCAAATCTTTGAACATTGACCACCTTATTAGATGGGAGGGTGAGTTAGAAAGAAATGAAATAGCAAAAGCGATCCAAAACACCAACTGTTTGATATTACCAAGCCGACATGAAACTTTTGGAAATGTGCTCACGGAAGCATTGGCCTGTGGCAAACCAGTCATCGCCACATCATGTGGTGGACCAGAGGATATCGTCAATGATACCAATGGTCTACTGGTAAATGTTGGTGATCCTGAAGATTTAGCAAACAAAATGAGTGAAATGGTAACAAACTATAATCGCTACAGTTCCAAAGAAATAAGAACAGACTTTGAAAAAAGATTCTCATCGAAAGTAATAACCCCTCAAATCGTGAAGATTTATAGGGAGGTAATCAATAACCACATTAAAGTAACTTCAGACAATAATGAATAGGGTCATCAGGCGGTAACGCATATTTGGAAGCTTGCTCAACACCTAATTCCTTCGTCAAATCGACAATATTCACCTCAAAACCTGCCTCTCTCAACCTATCTGGATAGTCATAACCATAAAGTCTGATATGATCATCCTGGCCAAACAATCGCTCACGCTCTTTTGGATCTGTTATTGTCGGATCTTCCAAGGTTACATCCGGTCGTGGGTTGAATATCGGTATTTGGATTATTGCCCATCCTCCGGGTCTTAAGACTCTGAAAATTTCTTTCATGGCTATTCTATCATCTGTCACATGTTCCATGACATGATTGCAAAATACCACATCGAAAGTGTGATCCTCAAAAGGCATTTGATGTATATCCATTTTTACCTTAGCTAAGGGTGATTCAATATCAGCCGTGACATAATCCAAATGGGACATTGATTCAAAACGGTCAATAAAGCAAAGTTCTGGAGCAATATGAAGCACGGCCTGCTTGGCTTCAAAGAATTTCGTTTTCTCCTTAAGAAAAAGCCACAACAAACGATGCCTTTCTAATGCCAAGCACTTGG
>JAJCYL010000652.1 GCA_029262955.1 Cytophagales bacterium
GCTCAATATTTCTGGCTGGCAGTTATCTTGTTAAGGCAGCAGTTGGCGAGGACATAGACAATGAAACCCTTGGAGGAGCGACAACCCATTGTGAGATTTCTGGAGTTACTGATAACAAATACAATTCTGACGAGGAGTGTCTGGATGCCATAAGAAAGCTCTTCGATAAATTTGGTCATAACGAAAAAGCCGGATTTGATCGTATTGATTCAAAACCTCCTAAGCTAGATCCTGGTGAACTGTATGGACTGTTTCCGACTGATAGAGGCAAGCCTTACGACATGCTGGAGATTATCAAACGGATGGTTGATGAATCTGATGTACAGGAATATAAGTCAGATTATGGAAAAACTCTTCTATGCGCTTATGCCAGAATTGATGGCTGGTCGGTTGGAATAGTTGCCAACCAACGAAAGATTGTCAAGACAAAAAAGGGTGAAATGCAAATGGGTGGTGTTATCTATTCTGATAGTGCCGACAAAGCAGCCAGGTTTGTGATGAATTGTAATCAAAGGAAGATTCCCCTCATATTCTTTCATGATGTGAGCGGATTCATGGTTGGCAGTAGGGCGGAGCATGGGGGCATTATTAAGGACGGTGCAAAAATGGTGAATGCGGTTGCTAATTCTGTTGTTCCCAAATTTACAGTTGTATTGGGCAACTCATATGGAGCTGGTAACTATGCCATGTGCGGAAAAGCCTATGACCCACGGTTAATTTTTGCTTGGCCAAGTGCTAAAATAGCCGTTATGAGTGGAGCTTCCGCAGCTAAGACACTGTTGCAGATCAAGGTTTCTACGCTAAAAAGTCAGGGAAAAGAAATTAGTCCAGATGAGGAGAAGAAGCTGCTGAACGAAATCACTGAAAAATATGATGAACAATTAAGCCCATATTATGCTGCTTCTCGGCTTTGGATTGATGGAATTATTGATCCAATGGAAACGAGAAAGACTATTTCAATGGGTATTGAAGCTGCAAATTGCGCCCCATCGGATGAGCGGTTTAATCCCGGTGTGATTCAGACGTAAAATTGATTCAGTATTCAATAATTTGTAAATTGATTGTATGCAGGAGAGCGAATTGAAGGCGTTGGTTTCTTTACTCGATGATGATGACAACGAGGTGTCATCACACGTAGAGGAACAGATTATTTCTCTGGGTACTGAAATTATTCCCTTTTTAGAGGAGGAGTGGGAAAAAAGCTTCAACCCTTCCATCCAACGACGTATTGAGGACTTGATTCATAATCTACAATTCACCCTGGTCCAGGAGCGACTAATTGCCTGGTCTGAGCAGGAAGAACAAAATCTATTAGAGGGTATGTGGATTGTTTCAACCTATCTCTATCCCGACCTCGAATTGAGCAAATTGAAGCAGGAGATTGAACAGATATACTATGAAATCTGGTTGGAATTTAGAAATGAACTCAGCCCCATTGACCAAATCAAGATCCTTAATGGCGTTTTATTTAGCAAGCTGAAATTTCGAGCGAATACGAAGAATTTTCACTCGCCTAGCAACTCAATGATTAACGTGGTTCTTGAATCAAAAAGAGGCAATCCTATAACTCTTTGTACGGTTTATATGTTAGTGGCAGCCAAACTGGGCATGCCCGTTTTTGGAGTTAATCTTCCAAATATGTTCATTTTAACTTATAAGACCGATGACATAACCTTTTATATCAATGCGTTTAACAGGGGAATTGTTTTTACGAAAGAAGACATCGATCACTACTTAAAAAATCTAAATTTGAATGCGCTTCCTCGATTCTACGAACCTTGTGACAATATTGAATTTGTCAAAAGATCATTCAGAAATTTAGTGGTTGCCTTCGAAAAATTGGGTGATTATCACAAAATGGAAGAGATCAAGACCTTGCTCAACTCCATAAGTGATGAGGACATGCTTTAGATCTTTATCATGCAGCCTACAGGCCGGTTATTAATTTGTGGAATTGGCTTATCCCTAATTAACATTTCTACAGCTTCTTGTAGATAGGAATCATGCACATCATTAACGTTTTGAGGGTTGTCATCAATAGAGCCTTTGTAGACTACCTGGTATTTTGATCCAGAAGGCTTTAGTAGGAATGCTTCTGGGTTTTTACTGGCTCCAAGTAATTTACTTATGCGTTGCTTATCGTCCACTAAATAAGGGAAGGGATAATTCTTTGAAAGTGCTTTATTTTTCATTTGGGAGCCATTATCTGTGGGGCTTAGGATTGGATTGTTTGAATTTATTAAAACCACTTTAACGCCTGCAGCCGCATACTTTGAGTGCAAATCCATAATTCTGTCTTCATATAGCTTTGCATATGGGCAGTTGTTGCTTGTGAAGATTACAGCAATTCCTTTCACACCGCCAATATTTGATAACGATACAGAAGTTTGGTCTACGGCATTTGTTAATGAAAAATCGGATATGGTCTGACTTTTTACGTCAATATTGAGGGTGAGTATAACACTAAAAATTAACCATCTAAATTGCACCATAGTTCAAATTAAGCATTCAGAACGAATAAGTCAAGAGAAAGAATTGGCTTCTTTGTAAACTAACCATTGTGTGTCAATTTTCTCAAATTTTAGAATGAAGTTCTGTTGGAAATCATCTATTTTGATAGACCCTCTGAGCAGATTTTGTGTCCCAAATTCGATTGAAAGATGTTTTTTAAAGATTAATTGTTTCCTTCCATATATTTTATATAGACATTCTTTTGCGGCCCAGAGGATGGTTAACTGATCTATATTTTCACAGAATTTCAATTCTTCTTCGGATAGAAATTTATGTTTGATTCGGAGAATTTGTTCTCTTGGAGCCTCAATATCAATTCCAGTAGATCCAGATAAATCTATAATTGCAGCGGCATAAGGGTAGGCATGTGAAATTGAAATGTGGGTATTTGCAGAATTTAGCGGATGAGGTTTGCCATGTGAGTCCTTGGAAATTCCCTGATAGTTAAGAGCTTCTTTTTCGACCAGATTTTTTAACAATAACCGGGTAGCCATTATTTCCAGTTTCTTTTTCTCAAGTAATTGGTCTGTGATATCTTTTTTATCCTCACTGTACAAAAGCGGAAGAAGGTCTGTGGTATTCTCTTCAATTCTCCAGACAGCCAATTTTACACTTGGGTTAACTTCTTTCTGGTAAACAATTGGCATACTTTAGTTATCAAATTAAGAATTGAGGCATTTGGTAATGACTTAGCAGGCTTACAATGTATGAAAGTTACAGTAAGGAAGACAAATAATTTTACGGGGCACAGAGATTGTGTGTATGCGCTGACAGGTTCAACAGGGCAATATTTTTTTTCGTCAGGGGGTGATGGTATGGTAGTAAAATGGGATTTGGACAATCCTGATAAAGGAGAACTCGTTGCCCAGGTACCAACTTCGGTTTATGCGATGAGATTTATTGAAGATTTAAACCTACTTGTCGTCGGTCAGAATTTCGAAGGAATTCAGTTTGTAAATGTTGATAAAAATAGAGTTGAAAACTCGATCAAAACTGGTGATACAGCAATTTTTGCCATCGAAAAAGTACAAGATAATTTGATTGTAGGGTTGAAATCAGGAGTTGTTTTAATACTTAATATAGATACTTTAATGCCAGTTAAAAGATTGGACTATTCACAAGATAGCGCAAGATCAATAGCTGTTTCGGAATTGCGTCATGAATTTGCAGTTGGATACAGTGATTCAAAAATTCGGATCTTTGATTTAAGCACTTTATCAATAAAAAATGAAATTGCAGCACATACCAAATCAGTTTTTAAAGTCCAATATTCACCTGATGGACTATACCTTTTGAGTGGAAGCCGAGACGCCCACATCAAAATTTGGAATACTGACAATTACATCCTGGAAGAATCAATTGTTGCCCATATGTATGCCATCAATGACATGGCTTTTAGCCCGAATGGAAAACATTTCGTAACTTGTAGTATGGATAAATCCATCAAGGTATGGGATTATTCCACCTTCAGCTTGATTAAAGTCATAGACAAATCACGTCATGCAGGTCATGGCACATCTGTCAATAA
>JAJCYL010000653.1 GCA_029262955.1 Cytophagales bacterium
AAGGTGAGCCGGGTCTTATTATGGAATCTCTGAAAGCAAATTTTCTTAACATACTGGGCCAGATTAATTTCTCCGAGATATTGAACGATTTGATTTCAATTACCGGAAATATTTTTGTGGGAATGCTCGCAACAGCATTTATTACTTTTTTTCTGCTCTATGAAAATGGCCTATTAAGAAAACAAATTATAAATCTCATTCCTAATCAGTATTTCGAACTGTTTATCACAGCGCTGTTCAAGATAGAGATGCTTCTCTCCAACTATTTACTGGGTCTTCTGTTCCAAATGTTCTCCATCTTTTCCATAGCGGCGATAGGGCTTTCAATTTTTGGAATAAATTATGCGCTAACAATTGCCATTTTTGCGGCCGTTGCCAATTTGATTCCCTACTTAGGACCAATGTTAGGAGCCATTTTTGGTATAATAGTAGGGTTATCAATTAGTGGAGATGCCTTCGTGTCCTCCGAATCCATTTTTTTGATCTTTAAGATACTTGCGGTATTTGGTATTGTTCAAACCACAGACAATATTGTCTTACAGCCCCTGATTTTTTCAAAGAGTGTCAAAGCACATCCATTGGAAATTTTTGTTATTATATTTGCCGGCGCAAATATTGCCGGAATTTCAGGTATGGTTGCCGCAATTCCTGCTTATACAATTTTAAGGGTTTCCGTTATTGAAATAATGGGAGGTCTGGGGAAATACCAAATATTTAAAGCATAATATATGGCCTTGCAATGTGGCATCGTCGGATTACCAAATGTTGGTAAATCCACACTTTTTAATGCATTAAGTTCAGCCAAAGCTGAAGCTGCAAATTTTCCATTTTGTACCATCGAACCCAATGTTGGAGTCGTCTCTGTTCCTGATGAGAGATTACAGATTCTGGAGAAGTTAGCCGACCCTGAAAAGGTGATACCAACCATTATTGAATTTGTAGACATCGCTGGATTGGTGAAAGGGGCCTCTAAGGGTGAAGGACTTGGAAATCAATTCTTGGCAACCATTCGCGAGGTTGATGCAATTGTTCACGTGATCAGATGCTTTGAAGACGAAAACATCGTGCATGTCGCCGGATCGGTCGACCCGGTTTTTGATAAGGACGTCATTGACACAGAATTACAATTAAAAGACCTGGAATCCATTGATAAACGAATCAATCGGGTTGAAAAGATGGCTAAGTCTGGCGATGCTACCTCTAAGAAAGAATTGGTGCTCGCACAGAAATATAAAGTGCACATGGAAGGTGGTGCCAATGCCCGAACATTAGAGGTAACTATGGAGGAACGCCTCCTTGCAAAGGAGTTACAACTTTTGACAGCGAAACCTGTACTGTATGTGGCCAATGTGGATGAGGATTCAATAATTAGTGGAAATCAATTTGTTGACGCCCTACGAAGTGAGATCTCAAAAGATAATGCTGAATTGGTAATGGTCTCCGCATCTATCGAATCTCAAATTGCAGAAATTGATAACCTGGAAGAACGTGAGCTTTTCCTTGAGGAGTATGGCTTGAAGGAATCAGGCCTTCAAAAGTTAATCAAAGCAGCCTATTCCTTATTGGACCTAATTACATATTTCACAGCTGGCAAACAGGAAGTACGGGCATGGACTATTAAAAAGGGATGGAAAGCGCCACAGGCCGCCGGTGTTATACATACTGACTTCGAAAAAGGGTTTATAAAGGCAGAGGTGATCAAATTAGAAAACTACCAAAAGTATGGCTCTGAGCAGGGCTGTAAGGAGGCTGGAAAACTTGCCATCGAAGGCAAGGAGTATGTTGTCTCCGATGGTGACGTCATGCACTTCCGTTTTAATGTGTAGGGATTAACCTAAATGAAATATTGTTATAGCTTCTCAGCTAGAATAGCAATCATAGTTTTGATACCTTCTCGATAATTCCCTAATCGAATGTTTTCGTTAGGGCTATGCTGATTATTGTCGCGGTTTACTGTAGGCACTGTTACAGCCGGGATTCCCAAAGTATTAACAAAGGGCGAAATGGGGATAGAACCCCCACTCATTCTAATCATTATGGGATCTTTTTCAAATGCGGTATTAATTGCCTTTCGAAGCCAAACTCCTACCTCAGAATTAAAATCTGTTCTAAATGATTGATAAGAAATTTCATAATTGAAAGTGGCCACTTTTTTATTCGCAATCCTCTCCTCTTTGGTTGGTTCCCTGTCAAGTACAAGGTACCCCTGGTTTTGAACGTGATTCTTAATGAGACTAATCAGCCGCTCCGGATCAGATTCTAGTACAAGTCTTACGTCAATCTCGGCTCTTGCCCACCCTGGAATGATCGTCCTTACTTTTTTATCGATCCAACCTGATTGCATTCCTCGGATATTTAGAGAGGGGTATTGTATTGCTTCCTGGTAGTAGGTGCCAACGTTATCAATGGTACCTATCTGGAGACGGTCTCTGATAGCCTCTTCATCATCGGGAACGGCTTTAAGAATTTCTGCTGTTTCTGCATCAATGGAAATGCCGTCATAAAAACCAGGAATGGAGACCCTTCCATTTTCGTCTTTCATTGAAGCAAGTAATTGTGATAACCTAAAAGCAGGGTTTGGAGCATAATTGCCATAGTGACCACTATGCTGAGGAACTATTGGTCCATAAGTGGTAAGTGTGATTGTTGAAATGCCTCTTGCTCCAAACGACAAAGTGGGCTGATTGGTAATATGCCTTGGGCCATCGAAAATAATTAACATATCTGATTTCAAGAGTTCTTTGTTCTTTTTAACCGCTTCTGGTAAATGTGGTGACCCCATTTCCTCCTCAAAATCCATAATTACCTTCATGTTGTAATTGGGAGTAATTCCGGCTTCTTGAGCTGCATCCAATGCAGCAAGGAACATGGAAACTGCGCCTTTAGAATCTGAAGTAGAACGGGCAAAGATTCGCCATTCATCATTGTATTCTTCAATATTAGCCCAATCAATCTCCTCCCATTCACCACTGCTATTTTGTCGCTTCAATGCTGGTTTGTACGGGCTGGCCTGGAACCATCTCGAGCTATCAACTGGTTGACCATCTATTTGTAGATAAATAAGAACGGTCTTTTTGGCTTTTTTGACCTTCCGTTCTGCCAGTAGAAGAGGTACATAATCAGTTTCGATCCTGGTGGTGGTGAAGTTCCTTTGTTGAAATGCGCCCTCACACCATTGGACATTTTTCTCAATATCTTCAGTGTTAAATGCATCATTAGGAATACTGAGCAAATCATAAAGTTGTTGAAATGACGCCTTAGCATGTTTCTCCGCTAGCAGATTAAGATCCTGGGAGCGAATTTTTTGCCCATTGATCTGACAAAAGGAAAAAGTGAGGGAAAGTAAAAGGAGACATTCTTTCATCATCATTCTAATTTGAAATTAAGTAAATGTACTAACTAAGTCATTTTAGGTTTAAGGACTTTTGACCAGTGGACAGTACAATCGATTCATTGTCACTTTTTTGTTGACATTATCGATTCTTTTTGATACAATTTGGGGGGAAATTGTGTTTTAAATAGTTTCTATTGTTAACTCTATTTAAACAAGTCATGTTATCCGCAATAATTAAGGATTCAAAACTTTATCTGGACAAACCTTATATCAAGGTGGCATGGAATGCCAAGGAAGGCATTGTCATTAATCACTTTAAAGGATTCGCCACTCACGAAGAAATCGTTGAAATTGGTAAAAGAATTATTGAGGCTGTAGTCACCGAAAAAGCAAAAAAGATATTGTACGACGCCCGGGGACTAGAAATCTTAGACGACAATTCCAGGGAGTATATTATCAAAGATTTTGCTCGACAAATAGGAGAGTCTGGGGTGCTTTATGCAGCAACAGTATTTCCGAACGATGTGTTTGCCCGAAGTACTTTGGGTCAAATTGAAGAATCTCTCAGCTACCTAAATGATGTTAGCCGCTATTTCCCCTCTGTGACTAAAGCGCTTGGATGGCTTAGGAGTATGTAATGTCCTCCTGGGTACGCTACCATTCGTAAATCATCGCTATGAATATTGTCTTTGTTAATTAACCTTAGGGTAATTAACAAACCTCTCGAAAAATGACGTCGCTAAAAAACTTATTCTTATTGGCTGGGATTATTATCTTATTCCAGCTTCCAATTCAAACAACTTTTGCTCAAGACATTCAGGTTGTCAGGCCGGCTCCGGATCGTAAAGCGGGTGAAGGTGAAGGGCCATATAAAAAGCTGGTGATCAGAAATGCAACTTTAATAAATGGGACCGGGGCGCCTCCCACCGGACCAGTAGATATTGTAGTGGAAGGCAATAGGATTACGGAGATAGTCAATATAGGAGCACCTTTTACACCAATTGACGAATCCAAGAGACCAACCGGAGCAGATAAAGAGATTGATGCGACCGGCAAATACATATTACCTGGTATTATTGATTTACATGTTCATACTGGGGGAGTCCCAAAAGCACCTGAAGCGGAGTATTCTTACAAGCTTTGGATGGCTAATGGAATTACGACCGTACGAGGAGTTCCTACCGGACCATTGGAGTGGTCATTAAAAGAGAGAGAACGAAGCGCTAAAAATGAAATTGTTGCACCAAGAATCATTTCATTCCATCGCCCTGGTAATGGGAAGGAATGGAAGGATCGGAAAATTCTGACTCCAGCGGATGCTAAAGAATGGGTACAATATGCGCATAAGAAAGGTGTGGACGGCCTCAAATTGGGTTCTTACCGACCTGAGATTATGAAGGCACTTCTTGATGAAGCCAATAAACTGGGTATGGGATCAACTGCTCATTTAGGGCAAATGGGTGTAGCTCAGATGAATGCTGTTGATGCAGCAAGAACAGGATTAACAGGAATGACCCATTTTTACGGACTGTTTGAATCACTTTATAAGGGCTATGATGTACAACCCTGGCCAAGTGACATGAATTACCAGGATGAACAGAATCGTTTTGGGCAAGTTGGAAGACAGTGGAACCTTATTCATGAGAGAGGGAGCGATGAGTGGAATGCGCTAATAGATGAATTCTTAGAGCTTGATTTCTTCATCAATCCAACCATGACTATCTATTCTGCCGGTCGAGATGTAATGAAGGCAAGAAATGCGGATTGGCACCAGGATTATACACTGCCATCTCAGCAAGATTTTTTCGAACCCAGCCGACAAAGCCATGGAGCCTATTGGTTCTATTGGACCACACATGACGAAATCGCCTGGAAGAATTTTTATCGTGTTTGGATGTCCTTCCTCAATGACTACAAGAATAAGGGAGGAAAAGTGACCGTTGGCTCAGATTCTGGTTTTATTTATCAACTCTATGGATTCGGAACTATCGTTGAGCTGGAAATGCTGCAGGAGGCTGGTTTCCATCCCCTGGAAGTCATCAGAGCGGCTACAATGCATGGAGCTGAAGAGATATTTTACCCAAAGAAAAAGCCGATTGAATATGGTGTGGTAAGAGAAGGATTATTGGCTGATATGATAATGGTTGGCGAGAACCCGCTGGCAAACATGAAAGTGCTTTATGGGACAGGAGCAGTTAAATTGAATGATGAAACAGGAACACCAGAACGTGTTGGGGGTGTGGAATTAACCATTAAGGATGGCATCATCTATGATGCTAAAAAATTACTTCAGGATGTAAAGGATATGGTGGATAAACAAAAAAGAGAAAGAGCTGGAGAATTAGGATCTGGTGATTAACAAGGAGATTAATAAAGATTTATACTCAAAAAGGCCCTTTTAGGGCCTTTTTGAGTAGCGAGAAGGGGAGTTGAACCCCTGACCTCAGTCGCTTATTCGAAAAATTTCATCGTTCGATGAACTCATCGATGAGCTAAACAAAGAAAGATTGAAGTTAATTTTCAACAAAAAAGACAGGCCGGATTAATGGCCAGGTATTGTGATTATTGGATTTTAAGGTTACGATCATTTCTGGACATTTTTCTATGACTACTTTCTTCGATTGTGTTCTATAATCTTTGCGTCTACCCAATAAATATCTTTTCGGCTGGTGTAGAACAAGTACTTTCCATCCTTTGTTACGAATGGACAAAGTTCATGACCGTCAGTGTTTATTGGACTACCCATATTTGTCGATCTTGTCCAAGTATCATCCTCTTTCTTAAAACTGATGTACAAGTCACCTTGCCCAAGACCATCTTCACGACTAGCTGCAAAAATTATAAAGGATTCGCTCGGATCAATAAATACATCCGCTTCATAACCTGAAGTGTTGATTGAATCACCCAATGGAACTGCTTTTTGGAACTTCCCCCCAAGGTATTTTGAATAGTAGATGTCAAAGTCATACTTTATCCGCTCTTTAGGAGCTTTTACATTGGATGAAAAATACATGGTTCCATTCTCGGAAAATGAAATGTAATATTCATTTCCTTGTGAATTTATGTTTAGGCCCGCATTCATTGGTTCGGACCATCCTCTTTCAGCCTTTACAACATACCATATGTCGTGGTCTTCTTTAGCCCCAAGGCCAGTCAATGCTCTTTTGGAGATAAAATACAACCTGCTTTCATCCGGAGAAAGAAAAGGGTCATTATAGCCATACTTTTCATGAGATAGGATTGTTTGAGGCTCGCTCCAACTGTCTTCAATAAGTTTGGCGTATCGTATCTCTGATTTTCCATTGACATCTACGCCATAAAAAAATTCGGTGGCTTCTTTAGTGAAAACTGAACCGAACTCGTATTCGTCCTTTTGAGAAATAATATTTGGAGCAAAAATTTCTGGAACTAGTGAAGGAGGTTGCTGTTTTAAATACTTGAGCTTTTCAGGTATTTGTCCTATACAATTAATCGTGATAGCTGATAATAGCCAGATCAGGCAATTGGCATTTGAATTCATTATTTTTTTTGTTATTGAACCATTACCTAATCTAATGATTTTGATTTATTGATAGAGAGGGGGGAGTTAAATAAACACCCATTCAAATGGCTGATGACGTTTTAAATAAACGCCTGTTTAAATGGAGTTTATTTTTTGCTAGCTGCTTTTGCTATTTCAAACGATTGATTAGCCCATTTGGCTAATTCTGTTCTGTCTTCAAGTACATCTTGCGGAACTTCCCAATAGGGCATTCCCTTTTTTTTCTTTTCCGAATAAAAGGGTTTCATTCCTTTTTCTTCATATTGGTTCTTGTTCGTATCATCTACCTTGAGGCGAAAAGTGTCTCCGCCAATTTTTCCAAACATTAGTCCGTTTTTAAACATACCTATCCCGCCAAACATTCTTTTTATTTCAATCTCACCAAACTCAGAAAGTTGGTCTTCGATATATTTCAAATACTCTTCGTTTACAGCCATAATTATTTGTTATTTAGATGATTTTCCAATCCGTTAAGTCCTTTTTCCAGGGTGGATTTCATTTTTCCTTTCATAAGTCCACTTAACCAACCCATGGGAGCTTTCATCCTATACCAGAATTCTTGAGTAAGAGTCGTTTTCTCGCCTTCTTCACTGAAATTAAATTTGCTCTCAAGGAATGCAATTGGAACAGAGG
>JAJCYL010000654.1 GCA_029262955.1 Cytophagales bacterium
GGGATCAGGAAGAATGACGCATATTGAAAAGGGTGATTTTGTCGGGCATCCTGAGGGATTGAAATGGACTGGAGAAGAGGGATCTCCTTTAACTCTAAAAATGGAAGATATCATTGATACGCTTGGAATATCTCTTTACGAAAATGAACTTGTTAAGAATCCAAGTGTTTGGTTTCCACATGGACTTATGGGTATATCAACCTCGGACATCTTGCTGATTGACCATGATAATTTTGGCCCATTTAAGGACCAACTACTTATTGGGGATCAAGGTCACAGTAAAATTATGCGGGTTTATCAAGAAAAAGTAGATGGAGTGTATCAGGGAGCTTGTTTTCCATTCAGGGAAGGTTTTTCTTCCGGAATACTAAGATTAGAATGGAGCCCAGATCAGAAGTCCCTATATGCTGGAATGACTAGTCGAGGATGGAGCTCTACTGGCCCTGAGCCTTTCGGATTGGAACGCCTGGAATGGAATGGTAAAACACCTTTTGAAATAAAACAAATAAACGCTAAACCAGATGGTTTTGAATTAACATTTACCCAACCAGTTGATCGGGAGCTGGGTGCTCTGGCAGACTCTTACAGCATTAGTGATTTCACATATTTATATCACCATTCCTATGGCAGCCCAGTTGTAGATATTCAGGCTAAGCAAATCTATGACATTGAACTTAGTGCGGACCGTACAAAAGTCAGGCTTTACGTTGATCAGCTACGACCCGGGTATATCTACGAATTCAAAGCTCCGGGAGTGGTAAATCGAAACAAGCAAAAACTGCTTCACAATTTTGGTTATTATACGCTCAATAATATACCAGAAGGAGAAGTGAGAATGAATCACAGTAATGGAACTCAATCAGTGAGTGTGGGATCTACTTCACCAGGCAATAAGCGAATTGTTGAAATGCCAGCGTCATGGATCAAAGGGCCTGATAAAACTATCACCTTGAAAACAATACCGGGACTTAAATTTGACTTAGATGAAATAAGTGTGAAAGCGGGAGACAAAATTAAATTGGAGTTTGCCAATCCTGACGACATGTTACACAATCTACTCATTACAAAACCGGGAACAGCAGACAAGATCATGTATGAAGCGCTGAACCTTGGTCTTAAAGGGCAGGAAATGAGCTATGTTCCAGATACTGACGACGTGCTCTATCATTCCACATTATTGCAACCAGAAAGCAACGATGTTATCTATTTTGAAGCTCCGGCCACACCAGGAGATTATGTTTACATCTGTACATTTCCCGGGCATGGACTTACAATGAGAGGAATTTTAAGAGTAACCAATTAACATTGAAGGTTTCTTCAATGTCAAGCATGATAGAGTTCGCTACTAAAAACTTGTAACAACCTTTAAATGGCTAAAGTTCTATTGTTATTATTTTTTCTTAGTTCCTTCTTACGTGTATCCGGACAAGTATTTACCTTATCCGGGACTGTAAATGGATTTGAAAAAGACCCCATAGAGGGAGCGACAGTTTACATCAAAGAAAACGGGCTGGGCACAACCACCGATAAAGACGGGAAATTTGCCCTTGATTTAGCAAAAGGCGTGTAAACCTTACAAGTGCGCTTTGTAGGACGGGAGAGTTTAGAGAAAAAAGTGCCTGTATTCAGGAATGTTAATCAGTATATCAGACTTCATGTTGAAGCAATTCTAATGGATGAAGTGGTTAAAAGTGCACGTCCGGAGGATTATCGAATTAAATCCATCGCAGGTATTGAAAGCATGACCTTTGAAGATCTTGAAAATGTGCCATTTTTATTGGGAGAGCAGGATGTCATAAATTCCATAACATTACTTCCAGGTGTTTCTACAGGTGGTGAAGGCTCCACAGGGTTCAACGTCAGGGGCGGAAAGATCGATCAAAATCTGATTACTCTGAATAGAGCGGTGATTTTCAATTCCTCACATTTATTAGGGTTCTTTTCTATTTTCAACTCTGATGTAGTTGAAGATTTCAGTTTATATAAGGGTCACCTTCCCGCAAATTATGGTGGAAGAATCTCCTCCGTTCTTGAAGTGAATCTGAAGGAAGGAAATTATCAGGAATGGGGGGGATCGGGTACTTTCGGAATCGCAACAAGCAAGATTTTTGCAGAGGGACCAATAATTGAAAACAAATTATCAATTATTGGAAGTGCTCGTGTTGCATACCCAAATTGGCTGATTCATGGTGTGCGGGATTTTGAAGTTAGGAACAGTAATGCAAGTTTCGATGATCAAAATATTACGCTCAGCTACCGTTTTAATGATTCAAACAAAGTCACCTATTCTTTTTATAGAAGTTTCGATAAGTTCCAATTTGGTAAAGAATTCAAGTTTCAATGGCAGCACTTAATCTCAAGCCTTACTGTGCAAAATGCATTGTCAGAAAACCTTATACATGAATTTGAGGCTGATGTAGTGAATTTCGAAAATATACTGGAAGACAAAATAGAAGATTTTAACATCCAAAGTGGCGTCAAGCTCATAACCCTTCATGACAATTTTTTTTATGATGGTTTTAAAAATCATGAAATAATTGCTGGTGCGGAATGGAAAAACTACTTGCCACGTTCTGAGAAAAGAAACCCCGGTTTAAATTCAGGTGTATTAGAAAAGAGCGTTAAAAAAGACAAAGGATGGATATTAAGTGGATTTGCCGAGGACAGCTGGAAAATCGAAAATGGTCCAACTTTGTCACTGGGATTTAGATACAATTACTACACTCAAAGAGGCAACAGACATGTCCTTGAATATGAACAGGGGGTTGCAAAATCACTACTAAATGTTGTAGATACTACCATTATTGAAAGCGGCCCCGTTTCATCTCACTCAGGTTTCGAACCAAGAATAGGGGTTACTTATCCGCTAAGTGATCATTTTGCGCTCAAAGCCAGTTATAATCGTGTATTTCAATATATTCACCTTATTTCTAATACTACTACAGCCACTCCTGTTGATCAATGGCAGGTCAGCACAAGGTATATCAAACCACAAAAGTCATCCAATTATTCTTTCGGTATGACTTATCAGGAACCACAGCACATATGGCAATTCTCCGTAGATCTCTTTCATAGAGATATCAATAGAATTTATGATTATAAGGATTTTGCAAATCTGATACTTAACAATCATCTGGAAACGGAATTATTACAGGGTAAGAGTCGTGCCTCTGGCCTCGAGGTTCTGATAGAAAAATCTCAACCAGGGTGGAATGGCTGGCTTGCCTACACCTATTCAAAATCTGAAAACAGCATCCCAGGTGAGCTTTTCGGGGAATCGATTAATAATGGTGAATGGTATAATTCTAATTACAACCAACCAAATAATGTCTCTTTGGTGGTTAACCGGGATATAGGGAAAAACAAATTTTTTTCGTTCAATTTCATTTACAAGACCGGGCGTCCCTTTACTGGTGTTGAGTCCAATTTTGTAACTAACAATATTGTAGTCCCAATTTACTCGGAACGGAATAAATACAGAATACCGGATTATATTCGGCTCGATTTAGCTTTCGGATATACTTCAGTTATTAGAAGATTGAAAGACAAATTCACATTCTCCATTTACAATGCCCTCGGCCGTGACAATGCCTATTCTGTCTTCTACCGTAAAGCATTTGATAACTCCATTGTTCCATTTAGCTATAAACTAAGTGTCTTAGGTCGTTCATTTCCTTCAATTACTTACTCTGTAAATTTCGTCAAGTGAATAAGCCGATAGAAATAGTGACTTTTCAACAAACAAAAAAACGCATTCTATTTATCCTAATGGCATTTGCTCTAAATTTTACGAACTGCGGGAGGAGATACGAATTCGAACCTGATCTCAATCCGGAAACTGAAATTGTCATATCGGGCTTAATTCATAATGGACCCGGACCCTATTTCATCACCCTAGAGAGGGTAAAAAGAAATGCGAATGATATTACTGAAGTTCAATTTGCCAGAGTAAAAATAATCGATGATGAAGGTAATGAAGAAGACTGTGTGGAGGTAAGTCCCGGTATTTATGAATGTGAGGGGTTGATTGTGAAGGGGCAACCAGGACGGTCGTACCATACAGAAGTAGTCCTTGATAATAACAAATCTTATAGTTCTCTTCCGGATCAAATGCCCACTGTAAAAGGGAACGATATGGAAGTCACGTGGAAAGAAACCGTAAAAATAACCACCACTCCAACTGGAGCTGATGTATCGACTGAGATCATTCAGTTTTCATTATTGTCTAATCTGCCGGAATCAAATGAGCCATACCAGCTCTTTTGGCGTGGAGAGGAGCTCTATCAGTTTTTACAGAAGCAAGTATTTTTCGCTTTTCAACCCCCTCCTCCTTGTTACATGTTGGGTGATCTCAGTGGGAAGCTGAAGCTATTTAACTCAAGAGAGCATGTATCCTCCACCTTTTCAATTGAAAACTTCAGTCAAAGAGAAATTGATGATACATTTTTGAGAAAACACGTCTTTTCAATACACCAACTATCAATTTCTGAAGCGTATTTCACTTATTTGGAGACAATCGGGGAGCTAACTGAAAATGTGGGATCAATATTTGACACTCCAAAAGGCCTTATCCAAGGCAACGTCGTCTCGTTGGATAATCAGAATGAGAATGTTTTTGGGTTTTTCCGGGCAGTACAAGCGGATACTGTACATCTCGCAATCTTTCCAAGGGATCTTGAGGCTAAACCAAGGGACCGTTGCGAAATAATCCGTCCCGGACCGAATTGTTTTGGCTGCCCAAAAGGAACTTTTGACAGACCAGGGTTATACACTAAAATCAATTAAGTTGATGAACTGAACCCAATCGGCTACATGTCAGGTGGTGGTTACGCTTATAGGTGATTATCTCCACCCAATCTGCCAGTGTTGTTTCAAAACTTAACCTAGTACCAAATCAAGCGTTGCCTCTTTTTGTTTATTCAACAGTATATACTCAATGGTCGAAACGGCAAACTACGTTCAGGAAAACTTTAGCTCCTAAAACCGAAAAGCTGCAACACTCGCTCCATGCTACAATCTTAAAGTGGTGCATTACTCCTAAGTTGTTGTTTTGATCCAATGGACTTATTGCAATCAACCATTTGTAAAT
>JAJCYL010000655.1 GCA_029262955.1 Cytophagales bacterium
CTCTTGGCGAGCGTAATATGGCACAAGCGGACGCTTGCGCCAGCGTGTGAACTGTAATGGCGAAGACCCTTAGCGAGCTATGAAAAGTGCTAAAGGACTACCTTAACGTTATCAAAATTAAGCCGTTATAAATAAAATTTCTGTGATCGGTGCAAAAAGTCAGAATCTGGATTTTCAGGATTTAGGGATTTTTGCATACCATGTTCCTTCCCCTCACCTCTGGTGCAAGCGTCCGCTTGTGCTCACCAAGAAAAATAAATTCAGTAATGGATAGTTTGCATTTCCTTCCTCTAAGAGTTTCCTGAAAAGGGCCCTGAAGAAAGAGCACTTCACTTTGGAAGACCCTTAGCGAGCGTAATATGGCACAAGCGGACGCTTGCGCCAGCGTGTGGAGCTGTCATTGGTAAATAGTACAACCGGTTAATCCAATCTTTGAACCAAAACACTCTTCCAATAGATCTTAATCCCT
Organism: Cytophagales bacterium; assembly: GCA_029262955.1. Lineage (GTDB taxonomy): Bacteria > Bacteroidota > Bacteroidia > Cytophagales > Cyclobacteriaceae > JAJCYL01. Next base: position 470 of record JAJCYL010000655.1, read on the forward strand.
CCACCACTGTGGATTTGCAAAGCAATTGAACCTTCAGCTGCACCAATTTTATCATCTGTTAAAGTGATCATTTCAGTTCCGTTCAACCAGGTAGTAACCTTGTCATCCACTACTCTAACTTTCATTGTATTCCAATCACCAAATTTGAGGGCTTTATCTTTTTCGGGATCGGGCTTGATCAACCAACCCCTACCATAGGATTCATATATGCCTCCACTATCATTTCCTGGGGGAGCAACTTCGGCCTGCCATCCAGTAATCTTGGTTCCTTCAATTGAAGATCTGAAAAAGATCCCACTGTTGCCGTTGGCTTCCTGTTTAAACTCGGCAGTCAATTCAAAATTTTTGAATGTCTCCTTTGTACCCAGGTAGCCGTACTCAGCGTCGGGGCCACTTTCAGAAATTAATAAACCATCCTTTACATACCACTTTTCAGTTCCGTATATAGTCCAGCCGGATAAATCTTTACCGTTAAATAACTCTGTCTGGCCAAAGATTAAACTAGGGTTGAGGACATAAATGAATATTAATAATAACTCTCTCATTACAATGATTTAATCTTGATATTCTTGTACCAAATAAAACTACCATGATCCTGGATTCCAATTAAGCCAGTCTTGGCCAGCCCATAATCAGGATAGTCATCCCATTTACCACTATTACGCCGAGTAGTCCAATCTTCCGACCAGGGAACAAATTCCAATAGTTTTTCACCGTTTAACCAATACTCAGCCCTTTCCTCTGTAAAAAGTATCCTTGATGAATTCCATTCTCCTGCAGGCTTTACTTTCTTTTTTGTAGGATCAGGAACGTACATGGCGTAGTCTGCTCCAACTTTCTGCCAGTCTTCAAGTGGATCTGGAAATCCAATGTCATCCAGTACCTGATACTCCGGTGCAGTCTCATAAGGTGCCTTGTATTTTTCGCCCTCCACAACATGATAAAAAATACCACTGTTGCCGCCTTCGCTTATTTTCCATTCCATCTTGAGTTCGAAGTTGTCGAATTTTCGAGCACTGTAAACGATATCTCCGCCGACATCTCCTCCTGTTCCCAATGACTTTAATGCACCATCTTCAACAATCCAGTTTTCCGGAAGGCTGGTGGCATTAAAACCTCTCCAGCCCTCCGTAGAAGAACCATCAAACAATGTAATCCATTCCTCAATAGCTGGTTGAGTCCCGGACGTCGATTCGGATGATTCTTTTTCCTTTTGTGTTGTGCTACATCCATAAACAAAGACTATGCTGATTAGCAGAATTGCATCTAAGAAAGATAACTTGATTTTCATATTCGATTTTTAAAATTATAATCCAAGCTTCAAGGGTTTGTTTAATAATGTGTAGGAAACAACGATTGTCATTCGCCAATTCCATTGAACCCTTGAAAGGCTGGAGTAACATCTTAACTAGTGACTTTCATATTCACGGGGTCCCAGTTGATGAACTTATTCGCATTATAGCTGTCGTTGCAAAGCAATGCAGGTGCAGCTGCCCTAAATCCAAATACTGGATCCTCAAATACAGTACCACCCGTACGAATGGCATTGAACCAATTGGCAAAGTGGTCGTAATGAGCCCCTTTCCAGGTGTCTTCCGCTTTAAAGCTTATCTCTCCGGGGGGCAGCATTTTGGCCCTATCAGAATATGCTGAATTATCTGACGCCTTCGCATTCATAAATGGATCATCTGAAGACTGCCTGGTATTTCGCTTCAAAACAACTTCTTCCCATTTAACGTCCATGGAACCTTCACTTCCCACAATTCTCAAGTAAGTAGTACCACTCGTACCGTCGACAAAGTTGCACCTCAGGGATAGGTTAAATCCAGGATGCTGCTTAGAGTCCGGATATTGGAATGTTCCCAACATCACATCTGGCACTTCCCTTCCGTCTTTCCAATATCTCAAGCCACCCATGGCACTCACCTGATTAGGACCAATGGAATTTGTTATAAAGTGTAAACTGGAAAATAGATGTACAAACAAATCACCAGACATGCCGGTGCCATAGTCCTGATAATTTCGCCACCTAAAAAATCGCATCTTGTCAAACTCTCGCTTGGTGGTATTCGAAACATACCTTTTCCAGTTTACCGTTTTTTCTGAAGCGTCTGCAGGAATGGCATATTGCCAGGCTCCCGTCGGTGAATGCCTTGCCCAAAATCCCTCTGCATAATTAATCGTACCGATGGCACCTTCAGCTAATAGTTGTTTAGCCTTTTCATTTCCAAGAGACGATAATCCCTGGCTTCCAACCTGGTAAACTTTGCCGGACTTTCTCCAGGCATTGATTAAATCCATGCCCTCATTCACGGAGTGAACCATTGGCTTCTCACAATAGACATGTTTACCCGCATTCAATGCATCAATAGAAATCTGCTTATGCCAATGATCCGGAGTGCCGATAATTACTGCGTCAACATCCTTTCTCTTTAATATTTCATTATGATCATCTGTGAGGAACAATCCCGGACCCCATTTTCCCTGGGCAATTTTCCTTCTTCCCTCATACAAATCACAAACTGCAACTAGCTTGATACCCTCATGCTTCAGGGCGGTATTGGTATCTTCTGTGCCCATGCCACCTGCACCTATTAGGGCCAATCTTATTTCATCAGCTGCACCAAGTCCATTTGATCTTTTTAAATAAGAAATGGATTTGCCCTTAGATACTATGGAAGCACCTACTGATAATGCAGCGGTAGAAAGGCTCAATTTTTTAATAAAACCACGGCGATTATTACTCTTTGACATAATGATCGGAATATTGATAGAATGCTAATCTAATCACCCCGGAAGACACGCAAAAGAGTTTGCAAAATGCACCCTTCTCATTTGTGCAATTAGTATAGTATTTAACCCTATGGTGATCAAAATCTTGATTTTAAAATCCCTAGCTCCAGCCCTCGTAACTCCGCGAGTCCTTTCAACCTACCTATGGCGGAATAACCCGGATTGGTCTCTTTAGTTAAATCGTCCAGGAGCTTATGACCATGATCCGGACGCATGGGTATGGGAGTATTTCGTTTTTGTTGTTCCTTGACTAACACATTCATAACGGCATACATGTCAACAGAACCTTCGAGGTGATTATCCTCATAAAAGCTGCCATCTTCTTCAACATTTACTGACCTGAGGTGAATGAAATTAATTCTTTTAGAAAATTGTGCAGCCATTGCAGGTAAATCATTATCACTCCTGGCTCCAAATGATCCGGTGCAAAAACACAATCCATTGGATGGGCTATCTACCCCTGTCAGTATATCATCTATATTCTTAGCCGTACTCACCACCCTGGGCAATCCCAATAACGGAATAGGAGGATCATCGGGATGAATTGTCATATTAAGGGTAACTTCTTCCGCAACAGGTATAACATCCTTCAGAAATAAGTTCAGGTTTTCCTTCAATAATTGTTCATCAATTTCATTATAGCTTTCTAAAACTGTTTTAAAAGCTTCCAGGGATTTACTCCCCTCGGTTGTAGCCCCTGGAAGACCAGCTACAACAAAACCCGTAAGACGATCCTGTTCCTTTTGAGTCATCAATTTAAACCTACGCCCTGCTTTTTCAATTTCAACATCCGAATATTCATTGCTTTGCCTCTTTAGAATAAACAAATCAAATACAGCAAAATCAGTTTTATCGAAACGTAGGGCTTTGGCACCATTTGGCAAACTGAATTCAAGGTCAGTTCTTGTCCAGTCTACAACCGGCATGAAGTTGTAACACACGGTTTTAATGCCAGACATAGCCAAATTTCGCAGCGTCTGAATGTAATTATCAATGTACTCCTGAAACCGACCTGATCTTCGTTTTATGTCCTCATGGATATTGACGCTCTCCACTACAGACCAGGTCAAATTGGCCATTTCAATTATTCCTTTCCTCTTTCGAATTTCTTCTAAAGACCAAATAGCTCCATTAGGAAGGTGATGCAATGAGGTTACAACACCGCTGGCGCCTGACTGACGAATATCCATCAGACTAACTGCATCATCCGGTCCATACCATCGCATATTTTGTTCTAGCTTTTTCATCACCTAATTATAATGTGCAAAATAACCACCCTATTTGTGCGATTTTCACAGCTCACTACAGAATTGTTGAAATTACCTTACACTAAACATAAATTATAAAAACTATACCAACTATTTAATACCTATTATGGAACGACGTAGAAAATTTATTAAAAGAATAGCCGGGAGTACTACAGGCATTGGATTGATGGGAGCTTTCCCTTCAATAATCACATCCTGTGGATCAGGATCACAACAGAAAACCACCATGGAAGCTACTACAACTAAAGAAAAGGAAATGTTTTTCAAAATATCATTGGCTGAATGGTCTTTGAATCGATCATTATTTGGAGGCAAATTAGATAACCTTGACTTTCCAGCTTTTACCAAAAACCAATTTGGAATAGAGGCTGTTGAATATGTAAATCAGTTCTTCAAAGACAAAGCTGAAGACACAACTTACCTGACAGAACTAAACACTCGGGTCAATGATCTGGGTATGACTAATGTGCTCATAATGATTGACAATGAGGGCGATCTTGCCGAATTGGATGATGCTAAAAGAACTCAGGCGGTTGAGAATCACTACAAATGGGTCACCGCAGCCAAATTTTTAGGTTGTCACTCGATCCGTGTTAACGCCCGAGGTGTCGGGTCACCGGATGAGGTAAAGTCAGCGGCCATTGATGGCTTAGGACGTTTGAGTGAATTTGGCGCTCAACACAACATAGGAGTTATTGTAGAGAATCATGGAGGCAATTCCTCGAACGGGCAATGGTTAGCTGGTGTCATGGCACAAGTGAATAACCCCAACTGTGGAACCCTTCCAGACTTTGGCAATTTCTGTATTACACCGGGTGAAGGTCGAAGTTGTTTGGAAGAATATGACCGTTACAAAGGTGTAAAAGAGCTTATGCCCTATGCCAAGGGAGTTAGTGCTAAATCGAAGGTATTTGATGACAATGGCAATGAAGCCAATATGGATTATAAGCGTCTCTTAACCACCGTAAAAGAAGCCGGGTATACCGGCTACGTGGGTATTGAATTCGAAGGAGAAGCTGACGAAAAAACAGGGATAAGTGCAACTAAGGCCTTGCTTGAAAAAGTTGGAAAAGAAATATCTTAATAAATTTTCATCAGTATGAAAAACACTATAACCACCAAAAGAAGATCCTTTATTAAAAAGCTTTCAGGAACGGCCGTTTTAACAGCAGCTTCTTCTCAATTTCTAATAGGACGTGATGACCAATTTACCTTATCATCTGACAATACATCGAAATTGGCAGCTAATGATAATATTCAGGTAGCGACTATCGGAATGGGAATCATGGGTTTCAACAATATTGAAAGTGCGTTGAAAGTACCCGGAGTTAAATTTGTTGCCGCATGCGACCTTTATGAAGGCCGATTAAAGCGCACGCAGGAATTGTATGGAAAAGAAGTAACTGTAACAAAAGATTACAATGAAATATTGGACCGTTCGGACATAGATGCAGTGATTATTTCAACCACTGATCATTGGCATGACAAAATTTCTATGGAGGCCATGGCGAAGGGAAAAGCTGTCTATTGCGAAAAACCCATGGTCCATAAAATAGAGGAAGGGCTGGCTGTCGTAAAAGCCCAGGACAAATACAACTCCGTTTTTCAAGTGGGTAGCCAAAGAGTAAGTTCCATA
>JAJCYL010000656.1 GCA_029262955.1 Cytophagales bacterium
TCGGACCATGGCATTTCAACAACCTGGAATAATTCTGCCGATTGATCCCTGAGTTCACCATTCACACTGGCGGTTAACATTTGCGACCATACACTATTAGATTCACGATCATATGGCATCAAATTAGTATTAAAAAGCAATCCAGAAACACCAAACGTGGTAGTTTTCCCGTTGATTTCCCTATTCCATGCCATTGCGGTACCTGTTAAAGGACAATAATTTAAGGCTATTTTAGTACCACTTACATCATCGTTACAGATTTCATGCCAGTCAAGAATGTCGTGAGGATAAGCCCTTACATCATCACCATTTTTGAAACCAATCACTAAATCACCGTCCTCCAATAGGTTCGATGCCTCATTGATGCTGAGAAACTTTGGCTTATCTACCGAGGGTATTCCGTCTTTTCCCGGACCGCCATCAAGTACATTACCAACCGGAATACTCCAGCCATTATCATCAATTGTTTGAGTCTGGCCACCCTGACCATTTACTGCGTTGGTCAGGCCTGAATCTTCATTGTCTGAACAGGAAAAAGAAACAAGCATGACCAGTGCGACTAGCCAAATATTAATTCGCTTTTCTATATTAAGTTTCATATTGGATTTTTTCTTTTAGTATTAAATCGATAAAAAATTCCGGTATTAAATCTGAAGGTTGGTGATACCTGCGTTCCCCCAACATCCCGGTATATGGGAATGGCAGCATTTGCCTGGTACGACAGATCTGGAGTTATTTGATAGGAAACCCCCGGATTGATAAAAATAAAGTTCCCTCCGGAATTAGGGTTATCGAATTCAAATGTGGTGTCAGTACCCTGGTGCCTGTAGTTGATTCCGATTGAGGGATCGAAAATAAGGGATCCAATCACAAAACGATCGCTTAAATTAGTATTCAAAATAAATTCATTCCCAACTTCATAGGTAGTTATGAAGAATGAATCATTCTTACCAGCCAGTCGAAAAGTTGATGTAGCCGAAAACGTGGTCGCTTCACGAATGAATTTTGCCGGTACGGACCAGTTGGCCCATAAAATTTGATCCCAGGCTCCACTACCTGGCTGCAAGTCAAGAGGTAATGCAACTCCATTGGAAGTGGAGAAATCAGAGGCCCCAAGTGGGGCCTTGATTCCTAAACCTACATTCAAACTACTCAAAACCTTGTATTTAACCAGAACAGATGCGTCACCAATACCACTGGTTTTATCTACCACATCTGCCAGCTTATTATTCCTCTTTTGTCTTACCCAAGATAAAAATATGTCCGCAGACAATCTTTCTGTGAAAGTGTACCCAACTTCAAACAGAATTGAGTTCGATTCACGACTAAACTCATTAGTATTGAGTTTATCACGTCCTGCCTGAAACCTTGACAACTTATTAAAGTCATAATTCAGCGCAAGTTGAACAGTTCCAATATCGGCCGACGGCATTCCAAGGTTACCAGACATTGGCACACCACCAGAACAGCATTGAGCTTCAGATTTAATTAATGAAATAAGGACAATAAAGAACGTCAATACTATCCCCATCAAACCAGTTTCTCTCATCCCCTAATTGTCTTTACTTTCTCAGTACTTGAAATTTATCATGATGGTTGTGCACCTAAAAATATATTCGACCAAGTGCACACTCCACCCGTATAAAGGACGATTAGTCAGGATAAAAACGAATATGCAGCTTAAGGTGCCGTTAATAGTACGGTACTTGGTTTTCGTCGATTAAACACGACAATTGTGCGAAAAACTTATTTCATTTACGATTAATGAGCAGACTACTCACATTAGAAAGTACACGTAAGAAGATCTTAAGCAGAAATGCGGTAAATCTATACTTGTGGGGAGCATTGATGTCAATTCCTCTAATTTTTTCTTTGACTGCCCATGAAGAGCATTTTCATAGTTTCAGATCCCTATTCATTTTTGCTCTTTTTTATGCTTTAATCGTTTACTTGAATAATAAAATACTTATCCCGAAGTTTTTCCTCAAAAGACATTACTTAGTATACTTCACAATTTTGGTTAGCTTGATTGTAGTATGGGCGCTATTTCAAGCTCAATTTGATTTTCTATTTTATGGTTGCAATTGTTTAATCCCAGTCTCTTCTGACCGAGTCGTTACGGCTGGTTTCCAAGTCTCTTTTTTCGTACTGGCGTTTTCTGCATTTAAACTCATTAGAGATTACCAGGAAAAAGAAAAGGCTTACGAAGATAGAGAGCTCACAAGAGTTGAAAATGAGCTGTCATTTCTCAGAGATCAAATAAATCCTCATTTTTTATTCAACACACTTAATACATTGTATGCTTTTGCCATTGAGAAGTCAGATAGAGTACCCGATTTTATTTTGAAGCTTTCTGAGCTTATGCGATATATGTTGTATGACTGCAATACCAAGTACGTATCGCTATCAAAAGAGATAAAATACCTGGAGAACTATATTACCCTGCAACAAATCAGAATGGAGGACAGGGCCAAAGTTGACTTCAAGGTGAATGGTGAAACCGCTTTTCACCAGATTGCACCGTCTATTCTGATAACCTTTTTGGAAAACTGCTTCACCCATGGATTTGATAGTCAAAGCGATAACATTCAAATTCTTATTGAGATTGAAATTGAGAATGACGTCCTGAAGTTTCGATCAAGAAATAATCGCACATCATCATCTGAGGAAGATGATCAATCATCTGGCATCGGCTTACAGAACGTAAGAAAACGATTAAACATCTTATATGCCAACAATTACAATTTGACCATTGATACTACAACCGAGTATTATTATGTAAATTTAGAGATCAATCTTACCTGAGAATGGCTTACCGTTGCCTTATTGTCGAAGATGAAGCCCCTGCACAAAGGGTATTGAAAAAATTTATTTCCGACGTTCCTACCCTACAGTTGGTTGATTGTACAACTAATGCTTTGGACGCACTTTCGATCTTAAAAGAGCAAAAGATTGATATTCTATTCCTGGACATCAATCTCCCTAAAATCAAAGGAATTGACTTTCTCAAATCAATTCAATCACCACCGAAAACCATATTTACAACTGCTTATGCAGAATACGCTGTTGAAAGTTTCGAACTTGATGCAACCGATTATTTGCTGAAACCATTTTCATTTGAACGTTTCTTGAAGGCAGTGAATAAGGCGATCGATCGAATAAGTGCAAGTATTGAACCTACTGCGGTGGCAACCAAGTTTGAAAATGAACAAATTCTATTTTTTAGAACCGACAAAAAAATATTTCGCCTTAACCTTTCTGAACTAATTTATATTGAAGGTGAGAAGGACTACGTTAAAATAGTTACACTTACCACTAACCATCTTATTTTACAAACGATGAAACATTGGGAGAAGCACCTGCCTTCCAATCAATTCAAAAGGATACATAAATCCTTTATCGTGAACTTAAAACGAATTAATTCCATTAATGGTAATGTAGTGGTAATAGGAGAAAAGGAAATTCCCATTGGCAGAAATTTTAAAGAAAGCCTATTATCAGAAATAGAAAATAAGTATTTAATCTAAAAAGGTATGATAAAACTTCCATTGGTATTGTTAGCCAGCGCAGTATTGTATTTGATGTCGTTCCGATCTAATAACTCAAGTTCAGAAGAGGTCGTTGAGGATAAAATCGACTGGGTTTCAATCGAAGAGGCGCAAGAGTTGGTTAAGGATAATCCGCGCAAAGTATTCATTGATATTTACGCTGAATGGTGTGGTTGGTGTAAAGTCATGGATCGCAAAACATTCTCTAACGACAAAGTTTTCAACTATATCAATGAGAATTACTATGCCGTAAGAATTGATGCTGAAAGTCAAAAAAAAGTGACATTCAATGGTAAAGAGCTCACAGAGCAAGATCTTGTGAAATCATTCAAAGTGCAGGGCCTGCCAACAATTGTGTTTATAGACGAAAACTTCAAAAAAGTTAAGCCGGTAGCAGGTTATCAAAATGCATCCCAATTCCTGAAAAGTTTAGAGAAATTCAATAGGTAGCATCCTATGAAATGGACATACATTAGTCTAATTTCCATTGCTCTATCAGTTAATGCAATGGCCCAGGAGAGGTATAATCCAGTCCCCAATCAACCATGGAAGACCAACCGCACTAAACATACCGTTCCTTTAAAAGAAATAAAAGTGATTGTTGGGAAAGATCAGATCCCTCCAATCTACAATCCAAACTTTTGGTCCGTAAAAGAAGCTTCTAAAACATATTTTAAACATGAACCCGTAATCGCTCTGGAAGTCGAGGGTGAGGCAAAAGCATATCCACTAAGCATTCTCATGTATCATGAAATTGTGAATGATGATATTGGCGGCATTCCGATTATAGCGACTTATTGCCCCCTATGCAATGCAGCAATCGTTTTTGACCGTCGGGTTCAAAAAGATGGCAAAACCCAAACCCTGACATTTGGAGTTTCAGGCATGCTCAGAAATAGTGATATGGTCATGTGGGATCATGAGACAGAAAGTTGGTGGCAACAAATTACAGGAGAGGGGATAGTCGGAAACTATGCGGGTACAGATCTCGAACTGCTGCCTTCACTACTTATTTCTTTCGAACAGTTTGCAACTTCTTACCCCGAAGGTTTAGTTCTGTCAACTAATACCGGTGCCTTCCGAAGTTATGGCTCCAACCCATACGTAAATTATGATTCTTCTAAGCCTTTTCTGTTCAGGGGAAAAACTGATTCAAGGCTCCCTGCAATGGAACGGATTATTAACATCAACATTAGCGGTCAAGATTTTATATATCCTTTAAGTATCATTGAGCAAAAGGGAGTTATAAATGATAGTCCAAACGGCAATAATGTGGTGCTTTTTTTCCAAAAAGGAGTAAAATCAGCAATGGACAAGTCGGAAATTAAATATTCCAGGGATGTTGGTGCGGTAACCGTTTATTCTCCAGTCCTCAACGGTGAAATATTAACGTTTACAGTTAAGGACAAAGTCATTAAAGACACTAAGACATCATCAACCTGGTCAATAACAGGAAAATGCATCGCTGGAGCTTTATCCAGTGAACAACTCCAGCCTATCATTCACGGTAATCACTTTGCATTTGCGTGGCTAGCTGTTAAACCGGAAAGCCAAATCTATCAACCTTAGATGCCCCTGAGAGTTATAAGTGATGCCAGCAAGTAAGACCTTCTGGGGACATGCAACTGATGAACATCTCCGGTATCACATTCTTTGCCTTATTTGCTGTTTTTTACAAAAAATTTCTTGAAACCAACTATCTCCCAGGCAAAGCCATTGGGGTATTTCGAAAGGGCCGAAAGAAATGTAGAACCAAGAATCCAAAAATCCAAAAGGAAGATTTAATTAGGACAATGAGTGCTACCATAATGAACCTCACTGCAATATTCAAGAGTTAATGTAATCTGAGAGATTCCTGCCCGCCTTTGCCGGTCAGGCAGGCGTGCGCAGGATGACGGGAATTCATTGGGTGACGGAAGTCACTTAATTTAAGGATCTCTCAATATTTGTAGTTGGGGCAGAACAGACACATAATAAACAAAACGTCATTCCAGAATTTTTCTCTTTAAGATTAAGAGCAAAATATCAGGAATCTCAGCCTGAGATACCCGATAAAATGAGCCTTTTATAAAACTTAAAGGCTCATTTTTCGAGTATGACGATTTCTATTAATCGCACTCAGGTATTTAGATTCCTGCTCCCGCGAGCAATATAGCAATCGGGACACAGAATGACATTTTACAGGAACTCCGAGGCAGAGAGCCTCCAGGAATTCTTTAGATTAAAAAAAGAAAGCAGGCTCCGTTTCCGAAAGCCTGCTCCAATCACCAACCTAACCAATATTATCTTTACTGAGTATGTTCTATCCTATAGAAACCAATTCAGTTACACTGCAATAACGAAATTGATTGTCATAAAGTTTTATTCACTCTAAAAAATTTTTCAATGAACCAAATTAGTTAGGTACTTAGTACTAATTGTACAATCTTAGAGCCAACTACCCTCCGTCCAAGCTGTTATTGAAGGGTATAGAAAAATTTTCCCCCTTCTCGTGTTTATCACTTTATCCACTGATAATCGTGCTTCTGTAATTACTACATTTGCCAACTATTTTAATAAAGCACATTGGAAATAAAAGAGTTTTTGAGGTCCTATCGTTCCGATGGATTTATGCAGACTATAGCAGAGTCAATAAAACCAAACGAAGGACAAAAAATTCAACTTCACGGGTTAGTTGGTAGTTTAGACGCGATTGTTGCATCGACCGTTCAATTTATTAATCATCAGTTTCAGGTATTTATACTTCATGACAAAGAAGATGCTGCCTACTTTTATAGTGACCTTCAGAGTCTGAACCCTAGAAAGGAAATTCTGTTTTTTCCAACTTCTTATAAAAGGCCCTATCAATTTGAAGAAATTGAGAATGCAAATATTCTCATGCGTTCTGAAATCCTGAACCGCATTAATCAGCGCTCAGCAAGTGGGG
>JAJCYL010000657.1 GCA_029262955.1 Cytophagales bacterium
CATCATTCCTCTCGCTTTTTTAGCAAAAAAAGCTACGATTTTGTACTCATTATCTCTATTAAGATCTTTAAACTCAATATCCACTACATTAGCCTTAAGTCGCTGTCTGTCAATAGATTTAAAGTATTCAATTGACGCAACATTGATAATCGTATCGTCACCCTGAGCCTTTAAATCTCGAAGGAGGAGTTTCACAATTTTATCCTCCCAATAATTATACAGCGTCGTGTAATCATCAAACGCCAGTTTAGTACCCATCTCCAATCTGTAAGGCTGTATAAGGTCGAGGGGTCGCAAAAGACCATATAGACCTGATAATATCCTGAGGTGATCTTGAGCAAAGGACATTTCATCAGCACTGAACTTATCAAACTCAAGACCAATGTAAACGTCTCCTTTAAAGGCAAAACCGCAAGGTTTGGCCTTCTTAGTAGTTCTCTTAGATGAAAAAGAGTGGTAACGCTCAACATTCAATTCAGCAATATTGTCACTGACATCCATCAAAGATCTTATGTCGGCTGGAGACTTGGTTCTTAGAACTCCAATGAGCTCATTGGTTTCTTTCGAAAATCTGGGTAAGGTGAAGTCTTCTTCTCCGTTTTGAGAAAAATCCAAGGTCTTGGCAGGGGAAATGACTGCGATCATTGCATAATGTTTTTATGAAGGTCAAAATTAATAGGAGGTGATCACTTGAACTACATTTAACAGTTGTTTCGGCATTATTCTGAAAGACCTAAAGCGGTTAACTGTCCTTCTCTTAATTCTGACTTCAAATCTTCTATAACTTTAACAAGAGATTGATCGTCAATCAAATTGTCCATTTCCAGTGGATCAGCCTCAAGATCATAAAGCTCTGCCTGATCTTCATACCTTATCCATTTGATGTATTTATACTTTCCTTTAATGATTACCCGGTAATCCATGTTTGCGGTCCAGGTCATTGGATTTTCATGGCTGTAATATTCGATATAGGCTGTTTCTCTGATTTGAGTTCCTGGCTTCTCAATCATTGGCAGGAGGGATTTGCCCTGAATGGTTGAAGGAATCTTTCCACTGGCCAAATCAAGAATAGTGGCAGCCAGATCAATGGATAATGTAAGACCAGCGATTTCTCTTCCGGCATTAGAAAATCTTGGCGAACTTATAATGAGGGGAGTTTTAATACTCTCCTGGTAAGGCATCCTGCGTTCGATGGAGAAGCCATGTTCTCCATAAAAATACCCGTTATCACTGGTGAATATGATTACCGTATTTTCCAATTCACCTGCTTGCCTTAAAGCATCAACTATGTTACCTACTCCTTCATCTACGGCTTGCATCATTTCAGCTCTTCGCTGAATGGTGCTTTCCGCTATTCCCAAATCAATGATATTCATCCATTTGGGGTCTTTCTTTATGGTCTCGGCACGGATCTCAAAGGCTTGCTTTATCATTGGTTTGTTCTCATCTGCAACAGGGTCAGAGGGGACACTAGCACTTCGCTTAAAAGTTTTATCACTGTATTTCCCTTTATGCCTCTTCGCCGGAATAAAATCCATTGGAACCGATGTGTCAACAGTTCCATCATCACGCTGAACAGCCTCTGGGTGGATAGCTTTATGGCCGATATAAACAAAAAATGGCTCATCTGAACTTGAGCTCTCATTTATGAACTTAACCGCTCTATCGGTGAATATGTCTGTTATGTATCCCTCAACCCGGTGAGTCCTTCCTTCTTCGTATAGATCTGGGTTATAGGTTTTCCCCTGACCTTCAAAGCTGACCCAATAGTCATATCCAGGCCGAGGTTCTGAACTATTACCCATGTGCCATTTGCCAACATGAGCGGTACGGTATCCAACTTTTTGCAAGTCTTTTGGAAACAGATCTATCATATGACTGGCCTGATTTCTGGAAGTATTGTCCAAAATACCATGTCGGGAGGGATATTGACCAGTCAATATGCTGGCACGGTTGGGTGAGCAAAGTGGGACCGCATGATAGGCATCTTTGAACATAAAACCCTCCTTGGCCAAACGATCAATATTGGGTGTCTCCATATAAGTGTGACCACCGGCACCAAATTCATCAAACCGCATATCGTCAACAACTATAAGAATGATATTTGGCTGATCCTGGCCACTACACGACCAACCGATGGCCATGGTGATAATTATGAGACTTACTCGGATAAAAGGCAGGATTGAGAAAGTGAGTTTAGATTTATTTGCGCTATTGACCTGGCATTTGGATTTCAAGCGGAATAACAAAGGAGTTGTGGTAACTAACCAATAGACGTTCATTTTTTATTTAAAAATGAGTATTCTTAAATAAAAGATCACTAAAAGAATGATTAATGGCAATAATTGTAACTAGCTTTTTCAGATTTGCAACACGTAGCTTTTCAGATTATCAATCTAAAAAGACCATCCCTTGGATTGCAATCTGGTTAATTGTTTTTTAACAACTTTCGGATTACAAATCCGAAAGAGCTGGGATTTTTCAGATTATCAATCTAAAAAGACCATCCCTTGGATTTGCAATCTGGTTAAATGTTTTTTAAAACTTTCGGATTACAAATCCGAAAGAGCTGGGAGGTTACAAATCCGAAAGAGCTGGTACATTTGTTAGCTGTAAGCCTTAAATATCAAATTTTTGATAGCTTAATCCTGCCACCAGTATGATCACCTTCACAATCATCACCTGTGAATTCAATACTGAAGCTTATTCCATCTTTGGAACCTGACCCACTATAATTTCCTGGGCAGGCACCTCCCATAAATGAGACCAGCTCCTGTTTATAACTGAAGCTAATGCTGCCCTCGCTGCCAATTGTAATTTTAATGCTTCCATCATTTTGCCCCCCACAACAGGAAGAGAAATTATTGCTGTAATAGAATGGGCCTTCCAAAACACCATCGGCGAAAGTCAGGTTGGCTGTAATTAGAAAGTTGGTATAAAGATTGTCATTCCAGGAACCACTATAACCACCGTTCAGATAAGGTTCCTCCGTCAAGGATACTGAGCCTGTCAAATCTGCTAAAGCCTGATCAGATGCAGATATTAATAAAAACATTACGGTGTACTGACTGCCATTTTTGATAACATCTCCATTAAAATCAAGTAGCCCCTCTGTAAACCTGAAAGAAGAGGCACTTACAGCTGTAGATACAGGTTCATATCTGTCTTGAGAAAGCTCTATTGCTGTCGCTACTGTTACAACCGATTGATTAGAACTATTAACCAAAAATGCCCTTATCTCAGTCAAACCATGACCGGATGCAAGTAATATTGAGACCCTTATATCATTTGGACTATTTCCATCACCCAGATCAAGGCTGGTAACTTTCGTTATTGCACCGGAAATAGCTGATGATTCGGGGCCACTATCACCACAGGAAAAAAATAAAAGCCCAGCGATTAATAATTTGATGGTTGTATTCACAATTGATTTCGATATTGACTGCTCGCAATTAATGAATTTTGTAAATCAAACCCGTGAATGAATCGTGAATATATTGTGAAAATGAATATAGTGGGAACTAAGGAGCAAACATTCCAAATTTAATGGGACAATATGAACCCGAAAACTTAGGATTAGAAGCAGTGCTAACCATATTTTGATTGAGCGCATACACATAAAAAGACCTAATATTAGAGCATTTTTATGATTAGCTTTCTGCATGATCTTACGAATTATCCTTTGGCTGATTTGTTTCAATGTCTGTCAGCATTTAATTGCTCAGTCACTGAGTATGTCTGGAATATCTATAGCGGCAAAAAATCTACTTCACCAGTCATTGTCAGTGTATAATGAGTTTCTTCGTATCCCGAATAATGGCAATTATGAAGATCAGATTGAGCAAAATCTTCAGTGGTGTCTCAAGGCTTTTTCGGACAGAGGTTTTAGTACCAGTATCATAAGGTCACAAGGACTTCCTCATTTATATGCAGAATGGAACTCCTCGTTATCCGATAAGTCCATATTATTTTACCTTCAAATTGATGGGCAGCCGGTGGATACATCAGAATGGGATCAACCTAATCCTTATGAACCAGTATTAAAAAAATTCAATGGAACTGGATGGGAAATAATTGATTGGGAACATCTTGAAAAGCAATATGATCCGGATTATCGAGTTTTTGCCAGATCTGCATCAGATTCTAAGGGGCCAGCTATGGCATTTTTGGGCGCCATTGATATCCTATTAAATAATAACATCCAACCCGATTTTAGCATTAAAGTAATTGCAGATTTTCAAGAGGAGCTTGGTTCACCAACTCTTCCTGAACTTGTGCTTAACAATAAGGAATTATTTGATGCCGATATGATGCTGATTATGGATGGAACCAGACACCTATCCAATTTACCAACCTTGACTTTTGGAGCGAGAGGAATTGCCACGGTTACACTTAAAGTATTTGGTGCTACTCGAAATCTACACAGCGGTCAATACGGCAATTATGCACCCAATCCGGTATTTAAGTTAGCAAAGTTGATTGGCGACATGAAAGATGATAATGGTAGGGTTACAATTCCAGGATTTTATGAAGGTGTAGTGATTAGTGATAAAGAATTGGAAATGCTCCAGCAAATCCCGGAGGATCCTGTTGAAATCCGTAAATCCCTTGGTATAGCCAAACCCGATGCCGTCGGAAATTCCTATCAGGAAGCGTTGCAATACCCGTCACTAAATGTTAGGGGAATTAGTGCTGCCTGGGTTGGTAAGGAAGTTAGAACACTAATTCCTTCAGTAGCAATTGCAGAAATTGACATGAGATTAGTACCTGAAACAGAAGGAATTAGACAGGTTAACCTCATTCGAAAGTTCATAGAAAATAAGGGATACCAATTTGTGGACTCTCTCCCAACCAGGGAAGAAAGGGAACAATATGACAAACTAATTTCATTTAGCTATCGCATTGGGTCCAAACCCTTCAGAACTGATTTTGATTCACCAATTGGCGATTGGCTAAGCACTGCAATGCGGAGGACCTTTGGTGATCAATTCGTAAAAATGCGGACTACCGGTGGTTCCCAGCCCATTGCGCCCTTTATAACAACCCTGGGCATCCCGGCTGTGTCAATAAGGATACCTAATCCCGATAATAATATACATGCACCCAATGAAAACCTTAGAGTTGGCAATTTCCTTGAAGGCATTCAGATGTGCCTTGGCATCTTAACCCAAGAATTTAATTAATGACACTATTCTTATTAGCAAGCGTAATTGTTATTGCAACAGTTCTCATTGTACTCTGGATGAGTAAAATGGAGATAGTCTGGATCCAAAAGATTTTAGATTGGTTTCCTGCTATTTTGTTTGCTTATGTAATTCCTGCCGGCATTACTCATCTCTTTAAGCTCGATCTTTCTGAGGTTTATTTGCACACCATTAGTAGGAACTGGATCATACCATTTGCCATTTTAACAGTCATGAGTGCTCTTTCAATCCAACAGTTGAAGATTGTAGGGGCAAAACCAATTATTCTTTTTGTGGCTGGCTCAATGGTTATCGCAACATTGCCAGTGATTCTGGTATTTCTATTTAGCCTCATTGACCATACAAGCAGAGAGTTATTTATAGACAGCCAATATTGGAAAGGCCTCGTACCTATTGTTGGAGGGTGGATTGGAGGTAGTACTAGTCAATTGGTATTGAAAGAACTTGCCGGCACCGAAGAAGCACTCTTTTTATCCATACTGGTTTTGGATAACATCCTGGTAAACATCTGGACTATTCTCATGTTTCAGTTTATTAAGCGAAGTGACCAGTTCAATCGAATGTTTCGAATTGCTGCCAAAATTCCACATGTTGAAGAAGATGAGTTCGGCTCCGGGGTGGATTCACGTAAGTCGATTTATGTCACACTATCCATCATCGTACTTGCTACCATTGCAATCAATTTGGTGATGGATTCATTTCTATGGATGGTCATTACTTTATCAATCTTAGGCTTGGTGCTTGGCAATATTATAAAGAGCTGGAATCACCGCTTCGTGTTGAAAATAGGTGGGATAGCTATTGTGTTGATTATGGCTACGCTTGGACTTCGGTTAAACTTTGCTAACCTTTCTCTTCCATTGATGCTAATATTACTGGTCATTATTTGGCTTCTACTTCACTTTTTCTTCATGTTAATAGTTGCTAAAGCACTACGAATCAACATCGCCTGGGTACCCATTGCCAGTATGGCTAACCTGGGTGGCATATCAACAGCTCCCGCGGTCACTGCGGCCTATAAGAAAGAATTAATGCCACATGCCATTCTGTTGGCTATTTTAAGTATGGTTTCGGGAACAGCCTGGGGTATGCTGACCATTACATTATTTGAGCTCCTTTAGGCATGGATCGATATATATCCATTAATAACTCCAAGATTTTTGTAAAATATATTCACGTCAAAGAAAGTACGGATTCGCCTTTGTTGGTTTTTTTGCATGACGCTCTAGGATGTGTAGCTAGCTGGAGAGACTTCCCATCGATCATATGTCAAAGAACGGGATTGAATGGTCTGGTTTATGACCGACTGGGCTATGGCAAATCCTCACCGACCAAATCGAATAGAAGCCCAGGCTACCTGGAAAAAGAAGCACTTGAGGTACTTCCCGAGGTGCTTAAGATATTGTCAATTGACAAAGTCATTCTTGTAGGTCATAGCGATGGTGGATCAATGGCGCTCATAAATGCCGGCCATTGTAATAATGTACAAGCCCTTGTATCGATTGCTGCTCATATTAAAGTGGAGGATATAACCATTAAAGGTGTTGCCAAAGCTGCGCCAAATTTGCTCAAAGGTTCTCAATTGGATAAATTAAACGAATATCATCATGGAAAAGCAGCTAAACTGGTGAATGATTGGCAGGAAATATGGCTATCAAACGATTTTAGAAACTGGAACATCTCCGGTACGCTGAGCAATATCCATTGCCCGGCCCTAATTATACAAGGATCTGAAGATGAATATGCCACTAAGTACCATGCAGCTGAAATTGTGAAAGGAATTGGTCTTAATGCTGAGTTACGAAT
Source organism: Cytophagales bacterium (assembly GCA_029262955.1). GTDB lineage: Bacteria > Bacteroidota > Bacteroidia > Cytophagales > Cyclobacteriaceae > JAJCYL01. The sequence goes on from JAJCYL010000657.1 coordinate 7,011, forward strand.
GATTAAAGAAGCCGGACATTTTCCTCATAAAGACGCTCGGGAAGAGGTCGTACAATTGATCACCGATTTTATAAGTAAACTGAAATGACTGCCGTAAGCTACTCCTGTGGAACAAGTTCTGAGCCATTGATTGGTCAAACCATTGGTGATGCATTTGATGACACGGTGCAACAATTTCCTGAAAATGACGCCTTAATCTCATGCCATCAAAACATCAGATTAAGCTATTTACAGTTACAGGAGGAAGTGCATAAATGTTCGAAAGGCTTTATGAGTCTTGGATTAAAGAAGGGTGAGAGGGTTGGAATATGGTCCCCTAATTGCGCAGAATGGTTAATTACTCAAATTGCCACTGCCAAGATCGGAGCCATTTTAGTAAATATTAATCCAAGCTATCGTTTAAATGAACTCGAATATGCCTTGAGCCAGTCTGGTTGCTCGATGATTGTCATTGCTGAGCAATTTAGGACATCAGATTATGTAAGCATGATCCGGGAGATGGTGCCAGGATTGTTTGAATCAGAAGGTAAAGGAATTAAGCTACCAGAATTACGAGAGGTCATTACCTTAGGCAAGAAGGAACATCCTGGTATGTTAAAATGGGATCAACTGCTTGAAGCTGGTTCAGACATTAAGGACCTCGAACTGAACGAAATTCAAGCGTCCCTCAGTTTTGATGAAGCCATAAATATTCAATACACCAGTGGTACAACAGGCTATCCGAAAGGTGCTACGCTCAGTCATCACAACATATTGAATAATGGGCACCTGGTAACTGAAATGATGCGATTTACAGATCAAGATAGGTTGGTTGTACCTGTACCACTTTATCACTGCTTTGGCATGGTCATGGGCAACCTGGGATGCATTACTCACGGAGCCACAGTAATTTATCCATCTGATAGTTTTGAGCCTTCATCTGTTTTAGAGGCTGTACAAAACGAAAAAGCGACGGCCTTATATGGAGTTCCTACGATGTTCCTGGCTGAATTAAACCTACCAGAATTTGACCGATATGACCTTAGTTCTTTAAGGACCGGCATTATGGCAGGAGCCTTATGTCCGGCAGAATTAATGAAGAAAATTAATAAAGAAATGCACCTGGAAGAAATGGAAATTGCCTACGGCATGACCGAAACGAGCCCGGTTAGCACACAAACGAGGCACGATGCACCTTTTGATAAAAGAGTAAGCACGGTTGGCCGGGTAATGCCTCACACAGAGATCAAGATAATTGATCCGGAAACCGGACAAACCACACCTATTGGAAATCCAGGTGAGCTTTGCACCCGTGGTTACTGCGTAATGTTGGGCTATTGGAACAACAAAGGACAGACCGCCAGTTCAATTGATGATGCCAGATGGATGCATACAGGTGATATTGCAGTAATGGATGAAGATGGTTATGTGACCATTGTTGGGCGAATTAAGGATATGATTATTCGTGGGGGAGAGAATATTTACCCTAAAGAGATTGAAGAATTTCTCTATAAACATCCTAAGATCAATGAAGTGCAGGTGATTGGTATTCCAAGCACAAAGTATGGAGAGGAGGTTTGCGCCTGGGTTCAATTAAAGGACGGGGAGGTTCTTGAGTCTAAAGAAATAAGGTCCTATTGCCAAGGGCAAATTGCTCACTTCAAAATCCCTGAACATATCCGGTTTGTGGACAGCTTTCCAATGACGGTTACTGGAAAGATCAGGAAAATTGAAATGCGTGATATAACAATTAATGAAATGTCGAATTATGTTTAAGCCTTGTAGAACTTTTGATCCCTCATGTGACGACAAGAATTGGCAGTGGCTTTTCAATAAGCATTTTCAGGATATGCAATCTCTTAATGCCATCTGTACTCTCTGGATTAATGGTTTTTCGAAATTGGGAATGGACAATTCTAAACGCCCTCATGCTGATGCCCTTACAAAGGTTGCTCAGAAATACACTGGATTCGAATTTATTCAAACGGACAGTAATATAATCCTGGAGCAAATTGATTGGTACAAGCTTATCGCGAAGAAGCAAATGCCTTTAACAAGTTTCGTTCGAACTCCAGAGGAACTCCATTATTGTGACGAGCCAGACCTTTGGCATGATGTAATGGGCCATATTCCATATTTGGTAGAAGAGGAATACGTTGAAATGTATTGTTCATTAGCGGAGGCATATATCATGGCTTTTGAAGCCAATGATACTGAAAGTTTAAAAGAATTAGACTTTTTGGGTGGATTGATCATTGAGCTTGGCTTGATTAAAGAGCCTTCAGGGATAAAAGCTTTCGGATCGACATTCTATTCATCCGGAGAAATGTTTGAAGCATTCAAACCTGAAAATCAAATCAATTTTGACCCGCAAAATATGAAATCAGAGGTTGGTTATGATCGATCAAAATTTCAAGGGAAGTACTACGTTTTTGAATCATTGGAACAACTACAGCAGGTAATTAATAGAATCGGGCGCAGTTAATGATTGTCATACATCTCCAACAATTAAATGAGTTAACTCCTGGTTTGAACGAACTGCAATAAATCAAGCCAGGAATTAGCCCAATCAACTACTTGTCAGGGCTGGCCTTCAGACAAGTTTACTACTCTTAGCAATACAGGATTGAGCGGCGATCCCTGGCCGATTACACGGGATGTTAAATAGAGTTTCGATCCGTCTGGGCTTGCATCGATGCCGTTAGGTATCCAGAATGTTGCCTCCAGTGCCGGACCATCATCATTCCCAGGTTCTCCTGATCCAGCGATTACGGCTACTTCACCAGTTAAGCTAATCTCAAATACTTTTGCCGCTCCACGCCCCACTGAATAAAGTTTACCATTAGCAAATGTGATATGACCGCCTCCACTCTCCACCTCTGCGAAGTTTTCTCCATTTCCATCAGGAGCAATTTTCACCACTGTATTGTTATTAAAATTAACTACATACAAATTATCCTGATCATCAATGGCAATACCATTTGGGCAATTTAAGAGACCTGTGTCGGCGAATATTTCCGATTGGCCATCAGGGGCTACTTTGGCGATTGATCGCCCAT